>MWDT01000832.1 GCA_002070825.1 Verrucomicrobia bacterium ADurb.Bin122 | reverse complement strand
GGCCCTCGCCGGCGCACGCGACATCCTCGCCGAGCGCATCAGCGACGATAAAAACGCCCGCGCCAAGCTCCGCGCGCTCTATCAGGCCAACGCCACGATCTCCTCCAAGGTCATCGCCGGCAAGGAGGCCGAGGGCGCCAAGTTCAAGGACTACTTCGAGTGGAGCGAACCGCTCGCCAAGGCCCCGTCGCACCGCGTGCTCGCCATGCGCCGCGGCGAAAAAGAGCTCTTCCTGATGATGCGCATCACGCTCGCCGACGAGACCGCTGCGCTCGCCGAGGTCGAGCCGCTCTTCGTCAAAGCCAAGTGCCCCGCCGCCGACCAGGTGCGCCTCGCCGTGCAGGATGCCTACAAGCGCCTGCTCGCCCCCGCCATGGAGACCGAGATGCGCCTCGAATCCAAAAAGCGCGCCGACGAGGCCGCGATCAAGGTCTTCGCCGACAATCTCCGCGAGCTGCTGCTCGCCTCGCCGCTCGGCCAGAAAGCCGTGCTCGCCATCGACCCCGGCATCCGCACCGGCTGCAAAGTCGTGATGCTCGATCGCCAGGGCAAACTGCTGCACAACGACGTCGTCTATCCCGAGCGCGAGCCCTCCGAGTCGAAGGAGAAACTCCTCGGCTTCGTGAAGTTTTTCCAAGTCGAGGCCATCGCCATCGGCAACGGCACCGCCGGCCGCGAGACCGAGGCCTTCGTGCGCTCGCTCGGCCTGCCGCCCGCGATCCCCGTCGTGATGGTCAACGAGTCCGGCGCCTCCATCTACTCCGCCAGCGAGGTCGCCCGCGAAGAGTTTCCCGACCACGACCTCACCGTGCGCGGCTCCGTCTCCATCGGTCGGCGACTCATGGACCCGCTCGCCGAGCTCGTGAAACTCGACCCGAAGTCCATCGGCGTCGGCCAGTACCAGCACGACGTCGATCAGTCCGCGCTCAAGCGCTCGCTCGACGACACCGTGGTCAGCGCCGTCAACGGCGTGGGCGTCGAGGTCAACACCGCCTCGAAA
>MWDT01000831.1 GCA_002070825.1 Verrucomicrobia bacterium ADurb.Bin122 | reverse complement strand
CGGCGGTCTGCCGGGCCTCATCAAGCGCAGCGAGGCCAACCTCGCCGTCTTCGAGAAGTTCGTCTCCACGCGCCCGTGGATCCGCTTCCTCGCCGAGAAGAAGGAGCAGCGCTCCAACACCTCGGTCTGCTTCACGCTCGATCTCACCCCTGACCAAGTGAAGAAGATGGTGAAGCTCCTCGAATCCGAGAAGGCCGCCTTCGACTGCGGCGCCTACAAGGACGCCCCGGCCGGTCTGCGCTTCTGGTGCGGTGCCACCGTCGAGACCTCGGACCTCGAAAAGGTGCTTCCGTGGATCGACTGGGCCTACGCCGAAGTGAAGAAGGCCTGAGCCTCTCTCGCTCCAAATAAAAACGCCCGGACATTCCGGGCGTCGTTTTCACAGCGGCCACGCCGAAAAGGTGTGGCCGCTTTGTTTTGGCTCGTGGCGGCGTTACTCCGCCGGCTCGGCGCCAGACTCCTCAGTTTTCGCCAGCGTGGGCTCAAGCTTCTGGCTCTTCAGCCGGATGCCTGCGAGTTTGCTGAGGACGAGGGCGACGTGCTCCGTGGAGACGTCCACGATCGAGTGGCGCTGGTGGATGTCGATCGCGCCGACGATGCTCGCCGGCAGGCAGGTGACGCCGGCGATTTTGCCAACGAGGTCGGCGGGCGTGACGAGCTGTTTGCGGCCGATGTTGAAGAAGACCGGCGTCTTGCCCGGTTCGCGGCCGGTGCGCGCGGGGCGCTCGTACTTTTGCTTGCTGCGCGCACGCGCGCCCGTGGCAGGCGCGGCCTGCGTCTCGGGTGCTTCGCCTGAATCGTCCGCTTCGTATGCGGGCGCAGGTCTCTCGGCGCGCGCGGGGGCGGAGGCCTTGACGGAGGGTTTCGGCGCCGGCGTGTCGGCCATGTATCCGTCGGTTTTTGCGGCGGCGGTGGTGCCCTGGCCCTGGAGGATGTGGATCAACGCGGAGGCGATGTCGGTGCTCGCGTAGCCCTGCTCCAGCAGGCGGTCGATCATGCGG
>MWDT01000830.1 GCA_002070825.1 Verrucomicrobia bacterium ADurb.Bin122 | reverse complement strand
AGCAGATCGCCGCCGAGCAAAAACGCACGGTCTTCAGCCCGCAGCGCCGGATCGCGCGGATCGGCGAAAAACACCGGACGCACCACCGGCATGCCGGTGACCGAGGCTTCACGAAACAGCGTGTAAAGGTACGGCATCAGGCGATAGCGGCGCTCGATCGCCGTACGGCAGGTGCGCTCGACCTCGGGGCCAAACGCCCACGGCTCCTTGTCGCCGTTGCCCTTGTTGGTGTGCGCACGGCTAAAGGGCAGCAATGCGCCCACGCCCATCCAGCGCGCAAAGTGCGTGCCGCGCTCGGCCGCCGTGGCGCCCGCCGGACCATCCTCCGCGAAGCCACCGATGTCCGGCCCCGTGAATGGCTGGCCCGAGAGGCCGAGGTTGAGCGCCATCGGGATCGACCAGCCGAGTTGCTCCCAGTTGGCGGTGTTGTCGCCGGTCCAGGTGGCGCCGTAGCGCTGGCCTCCGAGAAAATTGGCACGGGAGAGCACGAAAGGCCGGCGGTCGGGCCGCGCCGCAGCGATGCCAGCCCGCGTCGCGCGGATCATCTGCATGCCATAGACATTGTGGTAACGCGCATGCGGACCGGGGCCGCCCAGCTCGGCGTCGGCGCGGTGGAGGTTGTCCTCGGGCATGGTCTTCGTCGGCACGTTAAACACCGCCGGCTCGTTCATGTCGTTCCACACACCGTCGATGCCTTGCGCCAGATAGTCCGCGTAGAGGCCGCCCCACCAGGCTCGCACATCGGCGCGAGTGAAGTCGGGGAAATAACACTGACCGGGCCAGACCTCACCTTCGTAGTCGGTGCCATCGGCACGCTGCACGTAGAAATGCCGACGCCGGCCCTCCTCGCGCATCGCCGCAAAACGCCCGCGCACGGCCGCGCGCGCCGCAGCCTGCTCCGGCGTATCGGGCGTGGTGGCGACGGGCGTCGGCGGCGTGGACGGCGCCCGCTCGTCGCTCTTCAGGCCGGGGTCGATCATCCACACGGTGTGGAAATTGAGC
>MWDT01000829.1 GCA_002070825.1 Verrucomicrobia bacterium ADurb.Bin122 | reverse complement strand
CTCGCCGCCATCCCGGTGGCGCGCAGCACCGGCGGCTATGTGCCGCTCGGACAGGTGGCCACCATCGCCCGCGTCTCCGGCCCCAACGAAATCGCCAGCGAGAATGGCCGCCTGCGCGTCTTCGTGCAGGCCAACGTGCACGACCGCGACCTCGGAAGCTTCGTCGACGAGGTGCGCGAGCGCATCGCCCGCGACGTGAAACTCGGCCCCGGCATGACCGTGGAGTACTCGGGGCAGTACGAGAACCAACTGCGCGCGCGCCAGACGTTGTCCCTCATCCTGCCCGCCGTGCTACTCATCATTTTTCTGGCGCTCTACCTGACCTTCCACTCGGCCGCCGAGGCAGCGCACGTCATTCTCGCCGTCCCCTTCGCACTCACCGGAGGCGTGCTGCTCCAGTGGGCCATGGGCTTCAACTTCAGCGTGGCGGTGTGGGTCGGCTACATCGCCCTCTTCGGCACGGCCATCCAGACCGGCATCGTCATGGTGATCTACCTCCAGGAGGCGGTCGCCAAACAACGCGCCGCCGTCGGAGGGCGACCGCTCACCCGCGCCGAACTGATCGAGGCGACGAAGACGGGCGCGCGGCTGCGGCTGCGGCCGAAAGTCATGACGGTGGCGACCACCATCGCCGGCCTCGCCCCGATTTTCTGGAGCACGCGCACCGGCGCCGAGATCATGCAACCGCTCGCCGCTCCCGTGGTGGGCGGCATGCTCTCAAGCCTCGTTCACATCCTCGTCGTCACGCCGGTGATCTTCGTCTGGCTGCACGAGCGGAAAACCTCCGTCACCGCGCCCGCCGCGCAGTGACAGATCCCCGGCGCGTCAGGACGCCGTGGGCGGCTTGGGCAACAATTTCGCCACCACCACCAGCAGGACAACCACGACGACCGCGAGTCCGCCCCAGAAAAGCCAGCCGGCGTGGGCCTTCAACGCCCGCGAGCCGCCCGACACTTCCTTGAGTGTCTCCTCGGCGCCGAGCGCGGGCACGGTTTTCTCCGC
>MWDT01000828.1 GCA_002070825.1 Verrucomicrobia bacterium ADurb.Bin122 | reverse complement strand
GCCGGCGCCACGACGACGGTCGAACTGCCGCTGCGCGCCGCCGACCTCGCCTACTGGGACACCGACCGCCACGCGTGGACGCTCGAACCTGGCACCATCGAGCTGCTGGTCGGCACCTCGTCGGCCGACCGCGATTTGCCCCAGCGCGCGACGCTCCTCGTCCAGCCCTAAAACACGGGAAACCGCCCGAGCGCAGGAAAGTTGACCAACCGAAGCTTGACAGTGCCCGTGCACGACTGCCACTAACGACCCCTTCACGGACCCGGCTTTCCGCCGTCGTCCCGGTAGAGAGCGCCTCCGCGGCACCCTCTTTCGGGGCTGGCTCAAAGCTCCGCCCGCACCTTTTTCCATCAATCCTCACTTTTATCTACTAACTACAATGGCCAGTTCCGAATTACTCCTCATTAAGCCCGTCGACGGTCTCGGTGGCGAAGGTGACCAAGTCAAAGTCCGCGCTGGTTATGCGCGCAACTTCCTCCTCCCCCGCGGCTACGCTGTTCCGCTGACCCAGTCCAACAAGAAGCAGGTCGAAGCGCTGAAGAAGCGCCGCGGTGAGCGTGAAGCCCAGGAGCTCGCCGGTGCCCAAGAGCTCGCCAAGCAGCTCGAGAAGGTCTCCATCGCGTTCGTCGTCAAGACCGGCGAAGGTGGCAAGATGTTCGGTGCCATCACCGTCAACGATCTCCACGACAAGCTGGTCGCCAGCGGCGTCAACGTGGAGAAGAAGAAGATCCATCTCCACACCCCGGTAAAGACCCTCGGCAAGCACGAGGTCCAGGTGAAGCTTCACTCCGAAGTTTCCGTCACCGTCTCCTTCGACGTCGTCTCGGAAAACCCGATCGAAGTCGCCGAGGAAGCCCCGGCCGCCGAAGCGCCCAAGAAGGAAAAGCGCAAGGGCAAGGCCGACGTCGCCGCCGAATAAGGCACGACTCGTCTCTCTTAAAAAACCGCACCGCTCCCGGTGCGGTTTTTTGTTGCCCGACCTCGACGCCCGACCGGCGCGTCCGATC
>MWDT01000827.1 GCA_002070825.1 Verrucomicrobia bacterium ADurb.Bin122 | reverse complement strand
CCGGAGAGGGCGTTGGCGGTCATGGCGATGATGCACACGCGATGGCCGAAACCGGGGGACTTGTCCCGCTCAAGGCGGCGGATGGTGCGGGTGGCTTCGAGCCCGTCCATTTCGGGCATTTGCACGTCCATAAAAACAAGATCGTAGTGGTGCTTGCCGAGCGCGGCGATGGCTTCGAGGCCGCTACCGACGAGGGTGGCTTGGTGGCCGTGATTCTTGAGGAAACGCAGGGCGATCTTCTGGTTCACGACATTGTCCTCGGCCACGAGGATGCGCGGGGTGGCGCTGAGCGCGGTGGGCGCCTGGGTGCCTGGCTCGGGGATCTTGGGAGGCGTTGTGGTGTGCGTGGCGGGGGGCGTGGCGATCCCGAGCGCGTGCAGGAGGGCGTCGCGCAGGCGGGGTTCGGAGATGGGTTTGAACTCGGCGGACGCGACACCGTTTTCCTCCAGCTCCTCGGTGGCGGGGCGTTTTTTCTGCGAGGTGAGCAGGAGTATGGCGGGCGTGGTTGGCGCTGGGATCGTGTGGAGGGTGTGCGCGAGCTCCAGGCCGTCGGTGTCAGGCATTGGATAATCAATGAGGACGAGCTGGTAGGGAGTGTGCGCGGCGATGCCTGAGCGGAACTCGCGCAGGGCTTCGTCTGTGGAGGCGACGACGGTGTGGGGCATGCGCCAGCGCGTGAGCAGTCGCTGGAGGACTTGGCGGGTGGTGGCGCTATCGTCGACCGCGAGGATGCGGTGTCCGGCGAGAGGGGCCGACAGGCCGGCGTCGGTGGCGGGCGTCTGTGAGGGCGGAAGCGGCACGCTGAACCAGAAGGTGGAGCCCTGGCCGAGGGTGCTGATGACGCCGATGTCGCCGCGCATGAGCTCGACTAGGCGGCGGCAGATGGCGAGGCCGAGGCCGGTGCCGCCGAATTTGCGGGTGGTGGAGCTGTCGGCCTGCACGAAGCGCTGGAAAAGGGCGCTCTGGTTTTCGGGGGCGATACCGATACCGGAGTCGACGACTTCGATGCG
>MWDT01000826.1 GCA_002070825.1 Verrucomicrobia bacterium ADurb.Bin122 | reverse complement strand
CCTCTGGCTCCGCTGCGATCTGCGCCTGAGCGATCATCCCGCGCTGGCGGCGGCCTGGGCGCGCGGCGGCCCGGTAATCCCGATTTATGTGCACGACGCGGACGATATCTCCAGCTCGGCGCCCGGCGCGGCATCGCGCTGGTGGTTGCACCACTCGCTCGCAGCGCTGGACAAGTCCCTGCGCGCGCGCCGCGGTCGGCTCACGCTGGCAACCGGACCAGTCATCGAGACACTCGCCAACCTTGTGCGCACGACGGGTGCCACGGCGGTTTATTGGCAACGCAGTCATGAGCCGGTGGCACGCGCCGTCGAGTCGGCGGTGGTGCAGCATCTGGGCGAACTCGGCGTCGAAGCCCGTGCGTTTCCCGGTGCGTTGCTTTTCGAGCCCGACACGGTGCGCAACCGCCAGGGTGGGCCGTTCCAGGTGTTCACTCCTTTCTGGCGGCATCTGCAAACGCTGGAGGTCGCGCCTCCGGTCGCCACGCCCGGCGGCGACTGGCCGGCTCCTTCGCGCTGGCCTGCGTCACTCGCACTCGACGCTCTGGCGCTGTTGCCCACGCGTCAGTGGGCCGACGGATTTTCCTCCGAATGGGAGCCTGGGGAGGCCGGTGCGCAGCGCCGGCTGGAGCGCTTCCTCGACGGGCCGGTGGACGACTACGCGGCGCGACGCGATTTTCCGGCAGAGCCGGGCACCTCGCGGCTGTCGCCGCATTTGCATTTTGGCGAGCTCACGCCGCGCCAGATCTGGGCGGCGTTGCGGGCGCGTGCGGCGGAGAGCGGCGTGTTTCCCTCGGGTGCCGGAGAACAGACGTTTTTGCGCGAGGTCGGCTGGCGAGAGTTTGCGGCGCATCTGCTGCACCATTTCCCGCACACGAGCGAGCGTCCGCTGCGGGCGGCGTGGGAGCGTTTCCCCTGGCGCCCGCTGGATGCCGAGGGGCGCGCGTGGCTGCGGGCCTGGCAGCGCGGGCAGACCGGGTACCCGATTGTCGATGCCGGCATGCGCGAGCTCTGGGCG
>MWDT01000825.1 GCA_002070825.1 Verrucomicrobia bacterium ADurb.Bin122 | reverse complement strand
GTGACGAACAGGCCCATCCGGTACTCGGGGTATTTCACGAGGATAAACGCCATGTCTTCGCCGTCTTCGTCGGTGATCTGGGCGAAGAACGCCTCGTGCCCCTTGTGCGTGAAGCGCGAGAGTTTGCCGGCGGCGCCCTTCTCGAATTTTTCGCCGATGCCGGCGCGCTGGGCCATGATCGTGTAGCCCTTTTCGTCGGAGCCCACGAGGATCAGGCCGTGGTCGCCGTCGGCGGTGATCTCGGGCATCCGCTGGCAGCCGGGCATCTGCACCTTGGCCACGGCTTTTTTGAATTGGGCAAAGGTCAACGTGGAGGCGGGGCCGTCGTCGTCTTCAGCGGCTTCGTCATTGCCGCCGGAGAAGCCGCCTTGGAGGGCGGAGAGGGCGTCGCCGTCCATGCCCTCGGGCGTCTCGAAGCGGATGCCGGCGGGCACGGCAAAGCGGGAGGCGGGCACGTTTACGTTCTCCTCAAAGCGTTTGGCGATTTCCTTGATGGAGAAGCCGCCGGCGGTGGTTTCGAGGCGGAGGACCTGGCCCTTGTACACCCAGCTCTTCACCTGCATCAGCTCGTACACGTCGCATTTGCGGCCGAGCACGGTCTCCGACGGGAGCCATTTGCCGCCGTTCTTTTCGACAAACTCGCGGAGGTTTTTGGGCAGCGTGCCATCGGCGGCCATTTTCCCGGCCATCGCGACGCCGAGCATCTTGAAGGCGGCCATGTCCATCTTCGTGCCGGTCTTCGTCAGCAGGTCGATGGTCTGCACGGTGTCGCCGTCGATGATCGTGAGGACCTCCTTTTGCTCGATGCTTTTCTGGCCAAACACCTCGGTCTTGGTCGTCGATTTTTCGAGGGTGGCGGATTTGCGTCCGTGGTCGATGAAGCACTCGGAGCGTGTCCCGGTCATGGTGGTGCCGGGGCCGGTGGTCGAGAGCTCGTACTCGATGATCGCGGAGGCGAGCTCGCGGGCGCCGGAGTCGGCGGCGCCGAGCACGGCGGCCCAAGGGAGGAGACACAG
>MWDT01000824.1 GCA_002070825.1 Verrucomicrobia bacterium ADurb.Bin122 | reverse complement strand
AGTCGTCGTGGCAACGCGCGAGGATGGGATTCTTGGAGCTGGTGAAAAACGGGAACGCCATAAGCGGAAAAGCCGACACACTAAGTGCCGGCTTTTTGTCAGGGCAAAAGGTTTTTTAGGGAGCTTACGATTTGAAGAAGTCGGAGCCGGGGCTGCCGCGGCTGGATTTTCGCCCCGCGCCTGGGATGGGCGCGGGGCGGTGGCGAACGAAGTATGCGGCGATGCGGCTATTTTTTCGCGAGGTCGGCGACGGCGGCTTGGGCGGCGGCAAGGCGGGCGACGGGCACGCGGTAGGGCGAACACGAGACATACGTCAACCCGAGCTGGTGACAGAATTTCACGGAGTCCGGGTCGCCTCCGTGCTCACCGCAGATGCCAAGCTTGATGTCGGGGCGCGTTTGCCGGCCCTTGGCGATGGCGATCTGCATGAGTGCGCCGACGCCCTCGGTGTCGAGTGAGGCGAAGGGATTTTTCTTCAAAATCTCTGACTCCTGGTAGGCGCCAAGAAAGGCCCCCGAATCGTCGCGCGACATGCCGAGGCAGGTCTGGGTGAGGTCGTTGGTGCCGAAGCTGAAAAACTCGGCGGTTTCAGCGATCTGGTCAGCGGCGAGGGCGCCGCGGGGGACCTCGATCATGGTGCCCACCTTGTAGGTGAGTTTCACTTTTCGCTCGGCCTGGACCTGTCGGGCGACCTCGTGGACGAGGGCCACCTGGAGCTCAAGTTCCCGTTTGAAACCCACCAGCGGGATCATCACCTCGGGCAGCGCTTTGACGCCTTCCTTTTTTGCCTGCGCGGCGGCCTCGAAGACGGCACGCGCCTGCATTTCGGTGATCTCCGGGTAGCGGATACCGAGTCGGCAACCGCGGAAGCCGAGCATGGGGTTGAATTCCTCCAACTCGAGCACGCGCGCCATGATTTTCTCGACGGAGATGCCGAGCTTCTTGGCGAGGTCGAGCTGCTGCTCCTTGGTGTGCGGGAGAAACTCGTGGAGCGGCGGGTCGAGGAAGCGGATCGTC
>MWDT01000823.1 GCA_002070825.1 Verrucomicrobia bacterium ADurb.Bin122 | reverse complement strand
AATCGGCAGTCGCGACGCACCATCGTCGGCAGCTGGGACTGGGCCGCAGGCCAGACGATCAAGGCCAGGGAGGACGGCACCCTGATCGTGTACGAGGGCAACCGGCAGATTAACTCCGGCAAATGGGAGAAACAGTCCGACGGCAGTTTCCGTTTCACCTATCAGAGCGGCGGCTTCATCGACACCATCCGCCTCAGCGACGACGGCGAAAGCATTTTTGGGAAAAACAACCGCGGAAAGGATCTGCGCGGCACGCGCACGGAGCGTTTCTCGGCGAGCATCGTCGGCACGTGGAGCTGGTCGGCCGGGCAGAGCCTGGTCGTCTATCCCAACGGGAAACTCTCGGTCTACGAGGGCGACCGACAGATCAACTCCGGCCAGTGGGAGCGCCTGCCTGACGACAGCATCCGCTTCACGCACGCGATGGGCGGCTTTGTCGACACAGTGAAACTCTCACCGGACGGCCAGCGCATCGAGGGGCGCAACAAGAACGGCAAGCGGGTCGAAGGCACGCGTCTCGACTGACGGCAATAAAAAGGCCAGCCCGGGAGCCCAGGCTGGCCGATGGGAAAACAGGTGGCGGACCTCAAAGCCCTTCGCGGCTGAGCACGCCGTCGAGTTGCAGCAGGAAATCGTCGAAGGCGCGCCGGTAGGCCTCGCGCCAGTTGGCATCGCTGGCGACCTGCCCCGGATTGTTGCCCTGCGCCTGGATGTTGAACTTCGACTCCTTGTCGCCGCGCCGGATGACCACTTCGCAATAGAGACGCGACTCAAACGGGATCGACCACATGCCCGGCGTGCACCACGCCCAAAACTCGCCGATCTTCACCTGCACGTCGAAGGTGGCGTCTCCCTTCGCATCCGCGACAGCATAGCCGCGGCGGGCAAGTGCCTCGGCGACGAGGTCGCGCACGCAGCCCTCGACCGTCTGGCCCTCGGGCAGCATGATGTCGCCCATCGCCTTGCCGTAGGTGTTGCGCTGGCGGCCGATGTACTGGCCGAGTTGTTCACGGGAAAC
>MWDT01000822.1 GCA_002070825.1 Verrucomicrobia bacterium ADurb.Bin122 | reverse complement strand
TTCAAACAATCCCGAGAGCTCGTTACTCGCAGAGCCGAGGGTGCTCGTCAGGGAGATGCGCGGGAAGAAGGCCGCGCGCGCCGCGCCGAGGTCGGCGTTGGCAGCCCGCAACTGGCTTTCGGCCTGGAGCACATCGGGACGGTTTAAGAGGACATCTGAGGGCAGGCCTGCGCCCACCGCCCGGAACGGCGCCACGTCGGCCAGCTGCGTCGGTCGGAGCGACGCCGGGAGCGGCGTGCCAAGTAACAGTGCGAGCGCATTTTCATCCTGGGCGACCAGCCGCGTGTATTTGGCGAAATCAGCCCGCGCGGTTTCCAACGGGACTTGCGCCAGCCGTAGGTCCAGCTTGGTGGCGATCCCGGCATCGAACTGTTTTTGCACGAGCTCGAAGGATTTCTCCTGCGCACGGAGCGTGCTTTCCGAGAGCGCGAGACACTCGATGTCGGCAGCGAGTGTCAGGTAGGCATTGGCCACGCCCGCGACCAACAGGGTCTGTGCACCTCGCCGCGCCTGAGCCGAGGCCATGTAGGTAGCCAAGGCTTCATCCTTGAGGCTGCGGATGCGGCCAAATAGATCGACCTCCCACGAGAGCACGCCGAGATTGGCGCTGTAGCTCTCGGATATCCGCGGCTTGCCGGGCTCGGTCAGATCGGCGGAGGCACGCTGCTTGTTGGCCGAGCCGGTCGCGGTGATGGCCGGGAAGAGCGCGTCGCGCTGGATGCCGTAGAGTGCGCGGGACATCTCAACATTGAGGGCGGCCAAGCGCAGGTCGCGGTTGTTCGCCAAGGCGAGTGCGATCACCTGCTGGAGCTTCGCATCGGTGACAAATTTGCGCCAGCCGAGGGCCGCCGCCGCCACGGAGTCTGGCGAGGGCTGATTGTGCGCGAAGGCGTCACCAGAGGGCCACTGATTAGGCACCGGTGCGGCCGGTCGTGTGTATTTGGGCGCCAGCGTGCATCCCGTGATGCCCAGCGCGATCCCACCTGCTAAAATAAAGGCGATGCGTTTCATTTGGATT
>MWDT01000821.1 GCA_002070825.1 Verrucomicrobia bacterium ADurb.Bin122 | reverse complement strand
CCGGCACGATTCGCAGTTGACCCGTGGAAACGGCGCGCCTCGCTCGTCCCATGGCCCACGTTGTCCTCGAAAACCTCGTCAAAACCTACCCGGAAAAGTCCGGGCCGGGCGCGACGGTGGTGCACGGCATCAATCTGGAGATTCGCGACCGCGAGTTCATGGTGCTGGTGGGGCCGTCGGGCTGCGGCAAATCGACGACGTTGCGCATGATCGCCGGGTTGGAATCGGTCAGCGGCGGCACGCTCCGCATCGACGGGCGCGTGGTCAACGACGTCGCCCCGAAGGACCGCGACATCGCGATGGTTTTCCAAAACTACGCGCTCTACCCGCACATGACGGTGTACGAGAACATGGCGTTTGGGCTGAAGATGCGGAAGCTGCCGAAGGCGGAGATCGATGCTCGGGTGCGCGAGGCCTCCGCGATGCTCGGGCTCGACGAGTACCTGCAACGCCGGCCCAAGGCGCTCTCCGGCGGCCAGCGGCAGCGCGTGGCGGTGGGCCGCGCGATCGTGCGCAAGCCCAAGGTGTTTCTCTTCGACGAACCGCTCTCGAATCTCGACGCGAAGATGCGCGTGACCATGCGCACGGAGATCGCGCGCCTGCACGCCCGGCTGGGCGTCACCATGATCTACGTGACGCACGACCAGGTGGAGGCGATGACGATGGGCGACCGGATTTGCACGATGAAGGACGGGCGCATCATGCAGGTGGACGAGCCGCTGCGCCTCTACAACGCGCCGGCCAATCTGTTTGTCGCGGGCTTCATCGGCAGTCCGCCGATGAACCTGATCCGCGGCCGCATCGAGCGCGACGGCGCCGGGCTGCGTTTCGTGGCGGCGGGCGAGTCGGGTCTTTCGCTGGCGCTCGACGCCGGGCTGGCGCGCCGGGCGGCGGCGCATGCCGGACGTGCGGTGGTGTTTGGAATTCGTCCAGGGCCGAGCCGATGGGCGCGGAGACGTATCTTTATCTGCGGGCGGGCGCCTCGGAGCTGGTGGCGCGCGTGAAGCCGACGGAGCGGTAC
>MWDT01000820.1 GCA_002070825.1 Verrucomicrobia bacterium ADurb.Bin122 | reverse complement strand
GGTGCAGGGACGCAGAACCATGCCAGGTAGTCGGCCACTGCGCCCGGCTCGATCTCCATCTTGAGCGCGCCGGAGCGGCGCAGGGCACGAATTTCTGAGGCGAACAGTAGCCGGCCGGCGTTTGCCTCATGGTGAAAATAGAGCGGTTTGATTCCGAAGGGATCGCGGGCGAGGAAGAGACTGCGCGAGTGGACATCCCAGACCGCAAAAGCAAACATGCCGCGCAACCGCCCGACACAACGTTCGCCCCATTGTGCATAGGCGGCGAGCAGGACCTCGGTGTCGCACTGCGTGCTGAAAACATGGCCCGACGTCTCAAGCTCCCGGCGAAGCTCGCGGAAGTTGTAGATGGCACCGTTGAAAACGAGCGTGAAACGCCCGTCCGGCGTGCTCATCGGTTGTCGTCCGTGTGCGGGGTCGAAGATGGCGAGTCGGCGCATGCCGAGTGTTGCAAGGCCCAGGTCGGCTACGCCGGTATCGTCGGGTCCACGATGTCTCATGGCTTCGCACATGCGGACGACGGCCGCGTGGCGCGCCTCCGGCATCGTCTGGGTATCGATGAAACCGGCGATGCCGCACATGGGATTTAGAGACAGCTTCGCCCCGTCGCTTCCGTGGAGGGCGACGAGGTGTTCAGTAAAAAAATGGAGAGAGGAGGGCTATTGCGGCGTTGGACACCGGAGCTCATCTCCGGTGTGCAGGTACACCCTCCAGAAAATGGAATCGAGTCCGGGGTTACGCGCAGATGGCTGCGGCGATCTCGCGGGCTTTGGCGGTTGAGATGAGTTGTGCCACGAGAGTCAGTCCGAAGTCGATGGCCGTGCCCGCACCGCGCGAGGTGATGAGTTTTCCGTCCACGACCACACGTTCATCGGCAAGGATCGCCGGGAGCTCGCCGGCCACGGAGAAGTGTGCGGTATAGCGCCGGGCGCTCAGCAGCCCGGCATCGTGGAGTACGGCGGGCGCGGCACAGATGGCGGCGATCCATCGACCGGCCGTGGCATACTGTTGGACGAGGGTGCGCAC
>MWDT01000819.1 GCA_002070825.1 Verrucomicrobia bacterium ADurb.Bin122 | reverse complement strand
TGCCGAACGAAATGGGCCGGGGTTCCTTTGGCAAACCAGTAGCGCCCCTATCTTGAGGCGCGTCGGCGATGTCGCCCACGTTCAGGCACGCGTGGTGCGGCGGTGGGCGGGCGCGAATTCTTCGGTGAGCGGATGCTGCGGGCCGAGGATGGTGAAGATGGCAAGGCAGGCGCGGCTGGCGGCGCCGTCGGCGTAGCGCACGCTCTCCTCCATCGATGCGATGAACAACCGGAGCGCCTCGGGCAGGCGCCCGGCGTGCAGCTCGGCGATGCCGGCGAGGAGCGGCAGCTTGGCCGAATACTCCGGCAGGTCGTCGGGGCCGAGGGCCAGGAGCCCGGCGAGCGTGCGCACCGAGTCGGCGTGCGCGGTGCGCCGGTCGCCCACGAGGGTGAGCGCGCCTTGCGGATGGCGAAACACCCGGGCCAGCGCGAGCAGATCGGTCTGCGCGGGAGTGCGTTCGCTCGGGCGGATGCCGGCGAGCGTCGCCTCGGCGTCGGCCCACCGTCCGGTGGCCAGTTCGTCCTGCGCAAATTCCTCCGGCCGGCGGTCGGGTGCCGGCAGGTTCTCCATCAACCAGGAACGCAGGAGCGGCTCGGGCAGCGCGCCGCTGAACTGCGCGATGACGTTGCCCTTCGAGAACAGCTTCACGTCGGGGATGCCGCGCACGCCGAATTGCTGCGCCAGCTCGGGGAAATTCTCCGTGTTGACCGTCACCAGCACCCAGTGGCCGCGCGCCTCGGAGGCGAGTTTCTCGAGGATGGGTTTGAAGACCTTGCACGGGCCGCACCACGGTGCCCAAAAATCGACGACCACCGGGACGGTCTCGCTGCGATGGAGGACGGCGGAGATGAAATCGTGCGCGACGGTGAGTTCCATGGCCGCAATAAGGCCATGATTACTTCACTGGCAAGCCGGCCTGCCCCCAGCGCGTGAAGGCGCCGAGGTTGGCCACGCGGTAGCCTTCCTTTCGCAACAAACTGGCGGCCACGCCCGAGCGCATGCCGGAGGCGCAGTAGAGGATCAGCGTC
>MWDT01000818.1 GCA_002070825.1 Verrucomicrobia bacterium ADurb.Bin122 | reverse complement strand
CACGCAGATCGTCACGGCCACGGGCAAGGCCCAGCCGGAGAAAGAGGTGAAGATTTCGCCCGAAGTGGCCGGCGAATTGATCGCCCTGCCCTTCAAGGAGGGCGCTGTGGTCAAAAAGGGCCAGCTGATCGTCAAAATAAAGCCCGATTACTATCAGGCGCAGGTAGAGCAGGCGGAGGCGTCGCTCGCTTCGGCGCAGGCATCGAGCGTGTTGAGCAAGGCCAAGCTGAACAAGGCCGAGCAGGACTTCGCACAATCGCAGGCACTGTTTGAGAAGAAACTGATTTCGGATGCCGACTTCACCGCGGCGAAGACGCTGCTGGATGTGTCCCGAGCGGAGTATGAAGCCTCGCTGGCACAGATTCGGCACACGGAGGGGGTGTTGACGCAGTCTCGCGACTATCTGGAGAAAACGGAAATCGTGGCGCCGATGGATGGCACGATCAGCTCGCTTTCGAGCGAGGTCGGCGAACGTCTCGTGGGCACGGGCCAGTTCAGCGGCACGGAGATCATGCGCGTGGCCGACCTCGGGACGATGGAGATCCGCGTAAAGGTGAACGAAAACGACATCGTGAACGTGAAGGTGGGAGACCACGCGCTGCTGAGTATCGACGCGTTTCCTGGGCGCCGCTTCAACGGCGAGGTGATGGAGATCAGCAGCTCGGCGATGGGCCAGACCGGCAGCACCGCGCAGAGCGCAACCTCCGAGGAGGTTTCCAACTTTCTGGTAAAGATTCGTGTGCTCGATCACGGCGGTGTCCTGCGTCCAGGCATGAGCGCCACGGCCGACATCGAGACGCAGACGGTCGCCAATGTCGTGGCCGTGCCGATCCAGAGCGTGACGGTGCGGGCCGAGGGCGGAAAGACGACGGACGAGCTGAAGCAGCAGCAGGCCAAGGAGGCCCGCGAGAAATCGGGCAACGAGCTCGACCTCGTCTCCGAGCGCGAGCTGGCGCGCCGCAACCGCGAGAAATTGCAGAATTTCGTGTTTCTGGTGCAGGACGGCGCCGTGAAGATGGTGCCCGTCGAA
>MWDT01000817.1 GCA_002070825.1 Verrucomicrobia bacterium ADurb.Bin122 | reverse complement strand
GCTGCTGGCCGTAATACTGGTCGCAGCAGTGCTCCATCACGCCGCGCAGCTCGCGTTTGATGAAGAGCAGCTCGCGGAAATTCAGCGCGGGGTTGGCAAAGGCGATACGGCGGCGCAGCGGCAGGAGGCGGTCGAAAAGCGCGCGCCGCTCGATCTGCGAGGCGGGCGCGACGGACGAGGCCTGACGCCAGAGCGATCCAAGTTCGCCGTGTTCCGGGGTGAGGTCGCGGGCGGCGGGACGTGCGCGCAGATCTGCCAGCAGGGCCGAGGTGCGGCGCAGCAGGATGTCGAGCGGATCGCGGTCCGCGGCGTTGACGAGCGCCTCGGCCCGGTACGTTTCGGGGGCGAAGGCTGCCAAACGCCCGGTCTGCTTGAGATCGTGGAGCAGAACCGCCCATTGACGGTCGGCCTCGCCTTCGGGATAGGCGGCGCCCGGCGCAGGCGGAGTCAGCCAGTCGGAACGTGTTAAACCCGCAGATGGCGCGAGGGCAAGCAACAGGCCTGTGGCGGCGAAGGCGATGACACGCATAGGAACACCCTTTCCTCGGAGGGAGGCCAGCATAACAGGTCGGAGCCCCGTTGCTCAAATGAAAACGGCGTCCATTTGAACCCGTATCTGCGGAAATCTGCGTAATCTGTGGACAGAAACTTGAAGTTACCGGCAAGCTATCCGGCACCCGTGAAAAAGATGCGCAAGACTGGGGGCGCGGACGGCCCCGTCCGCGGGAAAGGCGGTCAGTACGGCGCGCCGGGCCCCCCGGCGAGACGCCAACCGCGCGTCTGCTTGGCCTCAGGTTTCACATCGCGGACGGGGCCGTCCGCGCCCCCGACTCTTCGTTCAAAGCACGCGCTCAACGCTGACGTTGGGAGTAGACATCGAAATCGGGATCGGGATCGCTATCGGGATCGAACATCTTTCGACCCCATCGCGAGAGGAGCCGCGCGGGACGGCTCAAAATGGACGATCCCGATCCCGATAGCGATTTGGATGAGAGCAAGCTCCGGCCAGTCGCGGGACCGTACGCGGTCACGGG
>MWDT01000816.1 GCA_002070825.1 Verrucomicrobia bacterium ADurb.Bin122 | reverse complement strand
CCGGACCTGCTCAGCTACTACCTCGAAACCGATGGCCACGGCGGCCTGCTCGGCTGGTTGCTCGCGCAGGCGGGCTCGCTCGCGGCAGCCCTGGGCAACGACTCGCACTACGAAGTCGTGCTCTTCGGCGGAGTCGTCACGGCGGTGTTTTCCGTGCTGCAATTCATCTTCGCTCCGCTGTGGGGCATGCTCTCGGACCGGCGCGGGCGGCGCGGCGTGCTGCTGTGGAGCGTGGCCGGCACCTCGCTCGGCTATCTGATCTGGGCGGTGAGCGGCTCGTTCTGGCTCTTCCTGCTCTCGCGCGTGCTCTGCGGTGCGTTTGGCGGCAACCTGTCCGTGGCCACCGCTGCCGTCGCCGACGTGACGACGCGCGAGGAGCGCTCGCGCGCGATGGGGCTCGTGGGCGCGGCGTTCGGACTGGGGCTGGTGACCGGCCCCATGCTCGGCGCGCTCAGCTCCGCCTACAATCCGCTCGCCGCACACCCGGATTGGGCGCGGTTTGGCATCAATCCCTTCACCGTGCCGGCGCTCGTGGCGTTTTCCATGAGCGCGATCAACCTCTGGTGGGTGTCGGCGCGTTTCCACGAGACGCTCGGCGGCGCCGCGCAGGCCGAGGCGCGCCGCGAAGAGCGCACGCGCAATCCGCTCCGCGCCATCCTCGGACTGGACAACGCCACCGTACGGCGGCTCAACCTCCTGTCGTTCCTCTACTCCGTCGGCTTCGTCGCCATGGAGACGACGCTCACCTATCTGGCGGCGCAACGCTTCGGCTACACCGCGCGCCAAAACGGCTACCTGCTCGGTTTCCTCGGCGCGTGTGCGGTCTTCTCTCAAGCCGTGCTCGTGCGCGGCATGCTCCGGCGCATGGATGAGCTCCACGTGTTGCGCTGGGGCTTCGCGGTCTCCTCCTGCGGGCTGCTCGGCATCGGCTTCTCCACGGCGCCCTGGATGCTGTACACGGCCATCGTGCTGACCTCGCTCGGCAGCGGGCTCGTCAACCCCGCCTCCACCGGGCTGATCTCGCTCTACAGCGG
>MWDT01000815.1 GCA_002070825.1 Verrucomicrobia bacterium ADurb.Bin122 | reverse complement strand
ACAACGCGTGGGCCTGCGGTAGGATCGCGCCGAGGACAAACGCCAGGATAAGGGCGAGTGTGCGGATCGATCCGGATTTCATGGGAGCGCGACGCTTCGCTGGCCGGCGCGGGTTATTGCGCGGGCTTGGCGGTCTTCAGGACGGCGGGTTTCTCGCCGGGCGGAAGCGCGAGCAGATCGTAATCTTGGAAGCCGGTGATCTTCACCTTCGCGAATTTGCCGACGGGAAGTTTGGGCGACACGTAGATGCGGCCGTCGATGTCTGGGGCGTCGGCTTCGCCACGGGCGACGCCGGGCTCCTCGACGAGCACGCGCAGGGTTTTGCCGACGTATTTCTGGCCGACGGAGGCGGCGATCTCTTTTTGGAGCGACATGGTGCGGTGCCAGCGGCGCTCCTTTTCCTTGGGCGCGATCTGGTGGGCGAGTTTCGCGGCGCGGGTGCCTTCCTCCTGCGAGTAGCGGAAGACGCCGAGGCGCTCGAACTTCGTTTCCTGAATAAAGGTGCAGAGTTCGTCGACGTCGGCCTCGGTTTCGCCGGGGAATCCGACGATAAACGTGGTGCGGATGGCGATGCCGGGGATGCCTCGGCGTATCCGCGCGAGCAGCTCGCGGATGTAGTCGCCGCCGGTCTCGCGCTTCATGGCGCCGAGCATGTGGTCGCTGAT
This sequence comes from Verrucomicrobia bacterium ADurb.Bin122, assembly GCA_002070825.1. Taxonomy (GTDB): domain Bacteria; phylum Verrucomicrobiota; class Verrucomicrobiia; order Opitutales; family Opitutaceae; genus MWDT01. Next base: position 369 of record MWDT01000815.1, on the reverse strand, counting down.
GTGCTGGAGCGGGATGTCGATATAGCGGGCGACCTTCGGGCACTCGGCGATGGTCTGGATGAGCTCATCGCTCCAGTGCGCGGGGTGCGTGTAGAGCAGGCGAATCCAGAAGTCGCCTGGGATGGCCTGAAGCTCGCGGAGCAGCGTGGTGAGCGCCGTACCACGCGTGGAGTCGACCGCCGACTTCGGGTTGGGGCGCTGCTCCCAGGTGTCCATGCCGAAGTAGGTCGTGTCCTGGGAAATCAGGTTGATCTCCTTCACGCCGTCGGCGACGAGCTGGCGCGCCTCGGCGACGACGCTCTCGACGGTGCGGCTGCGGTGGCTGCCGCGGATCTTGGGGATGGCGCAGAACGTGCAGGTGTGGTTGCA
>MWDT01000814.1 GCA_002070825.1 Verrucomicrobia bacterium ADurb.Bin122 | reverse complement strand
CAACGTGTGCGGGCAGATCGGCGTCATCGCGATCACGCCGGCATCGGGCTGGATGAGCGGGCCGCCGGCGGAGAGGTTGTATGCGGTGGAGCCGGTCGAGGTGGAAAAGATCAGGCCGTCGCACGCGTACTCGGCGACGAATTCGTTGTCGGCGTAGAGCGCGAGGTGGACGAGGCGCGAGTTGACTTCGTCTTTCACGAGCACGTCGTTGAGCGCGGTGTCGGGCTGGCCGCCGCCGATGGAGCATGCGAGCATGACGCGCGTGGCGAGGCGGTAGTCGCCGGTGAGGATGCCGGGCAACTCGGTGCGCGCCTCGTCGGCGGTGAAGGTCGTGAGAAAACCGAGACTGCCGCGGTTGACGCCGAGCAGGGGCACCTGGAGGCGTGCGGCCTCGCGGGCGACGCCGAGCATCGTGCCATCGCCGCCGATCACACAGCAGGCGTCGCAGCCATCGAGAAAACCATCGGGTTGGGGAAACGCGGTCGTCTCGATGGTCTCAGCGCCGGCGGATTTGGCGAGGTCGATGAGCTGGCGCGCGACCTCGGGGGCGCCGGCTTTGTCGGCGTTGATGACGAAGGCGAGTCGGCGGATGGGTTTCATGGTGGGGCGCAGCGGAGTGTCTAGGCGGAGGCTTTTTGCAACCCGAGCAAAAACTCGCGGTTGCCGTCGGCGCCGGTGATGGGCGAGTCCATCGTGCCGATGAGCGTGGCGCCGGGCAGCTCGGCGAGGGCGAAGGCGGTGATGCCGTCGAGCACGGCCTGCTGCACGGCGGTGTCGCGGATGACGCCGCGGCCCTTGTCGACCTCGGCCTTGCCGGCTTCGAACTGGGGTTTCACGAGCGCGATGAGTTTCCCGCCGGGACGCACGCACGGCCAGACGGAGGGCAGCACGTTTTTGAGCGAGATGAAAGAAAGGTCCATGACGACGGCGTCGTACTCCGGTCGAGGCAGGTCGGAGGGTTGGAGGTGGCGGGCGTTGAGCTGCTCGATGTTGGTCACGCGCGGGTCGGCGCGGAGCTTGGCGTGCAGCTGGGCG
>MWDT01000813.1 GCA_002070825.1 Verrucomicrobia bacterium ADurb.Bin122 | reverse complement strand
GTGAGTTTCAGCTCTTTGAGGAGAAAGAGGAGGGCTTCGATGGTGGAGTAGTGGCCCGGCGCCTGCACGCCGCGCAGCCAGTAGCGGCCGGGCCCGGAGATTGGCAGGCACACGCGGCGGCCCCACGACTCGACGGTGTGGAGCATGCGCAGGGCCTCGCGCCAGTTCCCGTCGAGGAGGAGGAGTTGCACGTTTTCGGGCGGGGGCGTCTCGGTGGGGATCGGCTCGCCGCGCGGGTGGAGCACCCAGAGTTCGCGGCCTGGTTGCACGATGTCCTCGCGCTTCGGCGGCGTCTCATGGCGGTACACATGGTTGCGCGCCGAGGGGACGAGCCGGTCGATGAGGCGTCCGGTGCTGGTGGGCCGCCAGTACTCGCGGTGATGGATGAGCACCTCCACCTGCACGGGCAGATCGAGCGGTTTCATGCCTTCGCAGATGCACCATCTGGGCGCCAGGTGACAGCGCTCACAACGTGGGGTGCCTTCGAGGACAACGCTTCTCGCCATGGGAGCGCTACGGGTTGGGCGAAGCCCGCCCTGGCGTCAACCTCCCGCGTGCGGGGCGCGGGCGGTCGTCTGCGCTAACACCGCCCGGTCGCGGCCCATCGACCTGTGCGTGGGCTGCCTTTGGCCGGTGTTTAATTCTAATTTACCAGTTAATTGTGAAAAAGGCGTGCGTGCGGCGTGTTGCTGGACTCGGGGTTTCGGCCGGTGGCAGGGTCCCCCGAGCTCCTGCCTGCCGGCGACGCACAGCGTGGGGCGATTGACTCATCTCCCCCATGAACCTGCTTCACTCCTTTGCCATGGCGGCGGCCGCCGTCGGCCTGTTCGGCATGTCTGCCGAGACCGTCGCCGCGGGCGCACTCGGCTCCGGCGAAAACATCCCGCACTTCGAGCTCAACTGGTCCGACGAGTTCGACCAGGGGTATGCCAACGCCGGCTACCCCGCGAACAACGCGCCCAATCCCGCCGTGTGGGACAAGGATGCTTTCGGCATCGCGACTTGGTACGGAGGGCAGATCAACGCCACCGATGGC
>MWDT01000812.1 GCA_002070825.1 Verrucomicrobia bacterium ADurb.Bin122 | reverse complement strand
GCGTAGAGCAGGCGCAGGTACTGGGCGACCTCGGTGATCGTGGCGACGGTGGACTTGCGCGAGCCGCGCGTGACGCGCTGCTCGATGGCGACGGTCGGCGGGATGCCGGTCAGCCGGTCGAGATCGGGGCGCGGCAGTTGCTCGACGAACTGGCGCGCGTACGGCGACATCGACTCCATGAAGCGCCGCTGGCCCTCGGCAAACACGATGTCGAAGGCGAGGGTGGACTTGCCGGAGCCGGACACGCCGGTGACGACCGTGAGCTGGCGGTGCGGCAGCGTGAGCGTGAGGTTCTTGAGGTTGTTTTCGCGGGCGCCGACGACGGAGAGCGTTTCGGTCGCCGCGTAGGGCGCGGGCGCCTCGGCGGCGAGCAACTCGGCGGGGGCGCTGGTGCCCCGGGCATCCTCGGCGAGCGCGGCGCGCAGAAACGGCGCGGTGGCGGTGGCCGTGCGCGCGAGGGCTTCGGGCGTGCCTTCGGCGACGATGCGCCCGCCGTCGGCGCCGGCCTCGGGCCCGACCTCCAGCACCCAGTCGGCGGATTTGAGGACGTCGAGATTGTGCTCGATGACGACGACGCTGTGGCCGCGGTCCACGAGTTTTTGCAACACGGCGAGCAGGCGCACGACATCGTGCCGGTGCAGGCCCGTGGTGGGCTCGTCGAGCAGGAGCAGCGCGCCGCCCGTGCCGGACGCGGTTGGCGAGGCGTTTTCCTCGTCGTCGGAGACGGTGGTGAAGCCGGCGAGGTAGCGCACGAGCTTGAGGCGCTGGGCCTCGCCGCCGCTGAGCGTGTTGAGCGGCTGGCCGAGCGTGAGGTAGCCGAGGCCGACCTCGGCGAGCGCGCCGAGTTTCTCGCGCACGCCGGGCTCGCTGGTGAAGAGCGGGAGGGCGTCGTCGATGCTGGTTTGCAGCAGGTCGGCGACGGAGCGGTCGTGCCAGCGGATGGCGAGGATCTCGGGCTTGAAGCGCCGGCCCTCGCAGATCGGGCAGGGGACAAAGACGTCGGAGAGAAACTGCATCTCGACGCGTTCGTAGCCGAGGCCCTG
>MWDT01000811.1 GCA_002070825.1 Verrucomicrobia bacterium ADurb.Bin122 | reverse complement strand
TCCGACTCGGCCCGCAGCTTCAGAAAATGCTCGTACTGCGCCCGGCTCAGCTCGCCCGACTCCAGTGCCGCCAGCACCGCACATCCCGGCTCATTCGTGTGGCTGCAATCCCGATACCGGCAACCCGTCGCAAGCTCCGCGATGCTGCCAAATCCGCCTCCGATTCCGCGGCTGGCCTCCACGAGGCCAAACTCGCGCATGCCGGGATTGTCGATCACGAGCGCGCCGCCTTCGAGCACGACCAGCTCGCGCCGGACCGTCGTATGCCGGCCCTCTCCCGTGCCGCTCACGCCGCCCGTCTGGAGGCGCGCGCCCCCGATGAGTTGGTTAATGAGCGTGCTTTTCCCCACGCCCGAGCCGCCGACGAAACAATACGTCTGCCCCGGCACCAACATCCGCCGCAGCTCATCGAGCCCCGCCTGCGTCACGTTACTCAAGGTCAGGACCGGCGCCTCGATCCCGGCCGCCCGGATCTCTGCCCGCTGCGCGTCCACGACCTCTGGCGCCACCAGATCGGTCTTCGTCAACAGCACGCACGGCTCGGCTCCGCCCTCGCGGACCATGACCAGATAGCGCTCCAGCCGGCGGAGATTGAAATCGTAGTGGCACGACTGCACGACGACCGCGCGGTCCACGTTGGCCGCGATCATCTGCCGCTCCACCGAGCTGCCGGCAGACCTGCGCCACAGCGCCGTCCGGCGCTCGACCACTCGATGGACAAGTCCCCAGTCGCCCGGCGCTCCTTTTTGCAACACCACCCAATCGCCCACGCACGGCAACTCGTGCGACTCCGTATGCCGGTGCAGAAAACGCCCCGCGAGCGTTGCCCGGAAAGTCCCCGTCGGGTCCATGACGAGCAACGCCTCGCGATCGACCGCCGCCACCCGCCCGAGCGCATCTTCGGGCCCACATTCCGTGCGCGCCTCGTGCCACTCGCTCCAGCCCAGCCGCCTCAGCTCCTCGTGCCGTGGTTCGCCGTCCATGTGCGTTCTCCGTTTAGCGCGTCTTGGTATCGAAGGGCTCCCGCCAAAGCTGCCGCACGCC
>MWDT01000810.1 GCA_002070825.1 Verrucomicrobia bacterium ADurb.Bin122 | reverse complement strand
GCAGCGGAAGGCTCGTCGCACGGGAGGGCATAAAATCGTAAGAATGCTCGTTTATCGAAATGGAGAAGGGAAGTGCGTTTCGCTAGCCTGTGTGGGTCAAAAGAGCCGCGTGTCGGCGGCCTTTTGGCAATTCGCTCCCCATGAAAAACTCCCCACAACCCACGCGAGCCAGCGTCTATCTCTATGGCATGGTCGTGTATTCCACCATTCACCGGCTCGCGGGCAACTATCCCGAGGCCGATGGCTATGCCGAAATCGAGGAGACGCATAGGGTGCCGGGTGGCGAGACGGGCAACTCGGCCATCGTGCTCGCGCGCTGGGGGCACCGCGTGAAGGTGGCCGGCCCGTGCCTCGGGCGTGAGACGCGCGCAGGCGTGCAGGAGTTTTTTGCGGGACGCGGCATCGATTGCTCCGGGCTGCCGGTGGACGAATCCTTCGACGGGGTGCGCGATCTGGTGTTGGTCGGCGGGGCGACGCGCACGGTCTTCGGGCGATTCGGCCAGTATTTCAGCGGCCCCAAGCGCTGGGCGAAGCCGGCGAGCGAGGACATCGCGGCGGCGGACATCGTGGGGCTCGACCCGTACTTTGGCGCGGAGTCGGAGGCGGTTGCTCGTCTGTGTGGCGAGCTGGGGCGCCCGTATGTGACGATCGATTGTCCGCCCGACGGCCTGTTGCATCGCGGGGCGACGGCGACGGTGATTTCCGGCGAGTACATTCGCAACCAGTTCCCCAAGGCGGACCGCGAAGAGCTTTTGCAAAGCTACGCTTCTGAAAGTGCCGGGCTCGTGATCTTCACCAGCGGCGCGAAGGAGATCCTCTACGCGCGCGGTCGCGGCGGCATCCGCCGGCTGCAACCCAGCCGCATCGTGCCGAAGAGCACACTGGGGGCGGGCGACACGTTTCGCGGTGGCGTGATCCACGGCGTGGCCAGCGGGTTTAACGACGAGGGCATCGTCCGTTTCGCGGCGGCGACGGCGACGAGCGTCTGCAAGCGTTTCCCGATGGCCTACGATCCGCCCGGTGTGGATGAGATCGCCGCGCTGGCC
>MWDT01000809.1 GCA_002070825.1 Verrucomicrobia bacterium ADurb.Bin122 | reverse complement strand
CCGGCGGATATCGACGTGGCCAAGCTGCCCTCGGCCAAGGCGCTCAACGTCGCCATGCTCGGCCGGCTCAGCCGCTCCTTCGAGTTTTCCGAGGAATCGTGGCAGGCCAGCCTGCGCGCCAACTTCCCCGAAAAGCTCCACGCGGCCAACGCCGTCGCCTTCGCCCTCGGGCGCGCCTGATCCACCGCACGCCGGCGCCGCCCCTGCGCCGCCGGCCTATTTTCCCCGACATCCCTCAGCTCCACACCCCGATGATTCACAACCTCTGGAACGACGCCAACGGCACCTTCTTCCCTGAAAGCGCCCTCGACTTCATGCCCGTTGGCAACCTGCGCGAAGTGCAGTTGCAACGCCTCAAGGCCGTCACCGCGCTCGCCTACGAACGCGTGCCGCTCTTCCGCCAGCGCATGGACGAGAAGGGCGTCAAACCGTCCGACATTCACACGCTCGCCGATGTGCGCCTGCTCCCCTTCTCCACGAAGTCCGACCTGCGCGACACCTACCCGTACGGCCTCTTCGCCGTGCCGATGAGCGAGGTCGTCCGCCTGCACGCCTCCAGCGGCACCACCGGCAAGCCCATCGTCGTCGGCTACACCGAGCAGGACATGGAGGTCTGGAAACAGGTCATCAAGCGCTCGCTCTACGCGGCCGGCTTCACCCGCGGCGACATCGTATCCAACATGTACGGCTACGGTCTGTTCACCGGCGGCCTCGGCCTGCACGCCGGTCTGGAAGCCATCGGCGCCACCGTCATCCCGATCTCCGGCGGCAACTCCGAGCGACAGATCATGGTGATGAAGGATTTTGGCGTCACCGGCATCTGCGCCACGCCCAGCTACTTCATCCACCTCATCGAAGTCGCCCAGAAGATGGGCATCGATTTCAAGCGCGACCTGAAGGTGAAGCGCGGCGTCTTCGGCGCCGAGCCGTGGACGAACCAGATGCGCGAGTACATCGAAAACGCCACCGGCATCCAGGCCTTCGACATCTACGGCCTGTCCGAAATCATCGGCCCCGGCGTGGGCAACGAGTGCCAGTGCCGCCAGGG
>MWDT01000808.1 GCA_002070825.1 Verrucomicrobia bacterium ADurb.Bin122 | reverse complement strand
TGTGATGAACGGCCCGGTGTCTGCCGGGCCAACCCCACAACTCAAATCCCAATGCCATGACGATCTCTTCGCCAAGTAGTCAGTCGCGTTTGGACTCCGCCCAGTGGCGAGAGTCGATATTTACCTCAGCCGATGCCGATAGCAGCGGCGGCCTGAGCAAGGACGAGTTCTCCTCCATGATGGATAAACTTTCTGCCGCGCTGGGCCGGCATGGGCCGCATTCGGCTCCGCCGCCGCCGCCACCGAGCGAGGAAACTTCCGGATCGGAGGACAGTGCGACTGGCGCGACCGCGGAGACTTCCCGGCTCGACGAACTCTTCGCTGCGGCCGATACCGACGGCGACGGAGAGGTGACGCTGGTCGAGCAGGAGGAGGCGCTGGCCTCGATGCAGGGTTTTGGGATGCCGCCGCCCCCGCCGCCGTTTGCCGGGCTGGAGTCGGATGAGGAGCGTGAGGCGCTCGACAGCCTGCTGAGCGACGTCTCCGAGAAACTCTCCAGTGCGTCGGCGACGAGTGCCGACTCGACCACCACGGAGACGGCCACGGTGGATCGCGACCAGTTGATCGCGCAACTCGTCGCCTACCTGAAGCAAAACAGCGCGAGTGCGCAGAGCGAAACGGCCACCGTGCTGAGCGCCGACGCCTGAAGTCTGGGCGCCGACGACAAAAACCCGCGACGGCATCGCAGCGTCGCGGGTTTTTTGTTGTCGGAAAAATCGGTGGTGGAGGCGCGATCAGTCGGCCTCGACGTGGGCAAGGACTTCGCGGATACCGCGCGTGATCGGAAGCTTGGCGCCGCAGGCGAGCACCATGTGGTGCGAGCCGGCTTCCTGCTGGATCTCCCGCACGCAGGCGAGGTTGACCAAAGCCTGGCGGCTGATGCGCAGGAAGGAGCTTTGCGCGAGGCGCAGCTCCAGGCGCGTGAGTGTCTCGCGCAGGATGTGCGTGTTGCGCCCCTCGTGGATGAGCGCGTAGTTGTCGGCGCTCTCGATCCAGTCGATGCGCTCGACGGGGACGACCACCATGCGGCCTTCGTGGCGGATCAGGAT
>MWDT01000807.1 GCA_002070825.1 Verrucomicrobia bacterium ADurb.Bin122 | reverse complement strand
GCGATCTCCTCCTGGGAAATCTCCTCTTTGAAAAGCGTGGTGGTGTTGCCGGCATGCTCGGATTTCTTGAGCTCGGCTTCGAGTTGCGGGATGCGGCCGTGGCGCAGCTCGGCGACTTTGTTGAGGTCGTAGGCGCGCTCGGCGCGGTCCATCTCGATGCGGGCGGCGTCGAGCTCTTCGCGGATTTTACGCACGCGGCCGACGGCGGCTTTTTCTTTTTCCCATTGGAGCTTCAACGCGCCGGCCTGGGCTCGTGTCTCGGTGAGCTCCTTGCGGAGCGTCTCCAGGCGGCGGGCACTGGCCTCGTCCTTTTCCTTGGCGAGGGCGGTCTCCTCGATTTCGAGCTGGAGCGTGCGGCGCGTGAGGGCGTCGAGCTCCTGCGGCATCGAGTCCATCTCGGTGCGGATCATGGCGCAGGCCTCGTCGACGAGGTCGATGGCCTTGTCGGGCAGGAAGCGGTCGGAGATGTAGCGGTGGGAGAGGGTGACGGCGGCGATGAGGGCGTTGTCCTGGATGCGCACGCCGTGGTGCAGCTCGAAACGCTCGCGCAGTCCGCGCAGGATGGAGATGGCGTCCTCGACGCTCGGCTGGTCCACGAGCACGGGCTGGAAACGGCGCTCCAGCGCGGCGTCCTTCTCGATGTACTTGCGGTATTCGTCGAGCGTGGTGGCGCCGATGCAGTGCAACTCGCCGCGGGCGAGCATGGGCTTGAGCATGTTGCCGGCGTCCATCGCGCCTTCGGTTTTGCCGGCGCCGACGATGGTGTGGAGTTCGTCGATGAAAAGCAGGATGCGGCCGTCGCTCTGCTTGACCTCCTGGAGCACGGCTTTGAGGCGCTCTTCGAACTCGCCGCGGTACTTGGCGCCGGCGACGAGCGCGCCCATGTCGAGGGCGAAGACGGTCTTGTCCTTCAACCCCTCGGGCACGTCGCCGCGCAGGATGCGCTGGGCCAGGCCCTCGACGATGGCGGTCTTGCCGACGCCGGGCTCGCCGATGAGCACGGGGTTGTTTTTCGTTTTACGCGAAAGGATGCGGATGGCGCGGCGGAT
>MWDT01000806.1 GCA_002070825.1 Verrucomicrobia bacterium ADurb.Bin122 | reverse complement strand
CCCATGAAACTCACCTTTCTCGGCGCCGCCGGCGAAGTCACCGGCTCGGCCTACCTCATCGAAACCGCCCGCGCCCGCGTCCTCATCGACTGCGGCACCTTTCAAGGCATGGACCAGGCCGGCGTGCTCAACGTGTTGCCCAAAGAGATCGAGCCCTCGCGCATCGACGCCGTACTCATCACCCACGCACATCTCGACCACACCGGCCGGCTCCCACTGCTCACGAAAAACGGCTTCCGCGGCGCCGTCTTCTGCACCGAGGCCACCCGCGACCTCGCCCGCCTCATCCTGCGCGACTCCGCCAAAATCCAGATGCAGGACATCGTGCGCATCAACCGCCGCCGCGAGCGCGCCGACGAGCCGCTCCTCGAACCGCTCTACACCGCCGACGACGTCGAGGCGTTGGAAAAACTCATCCGCCTCGTCCCCTACCACGACCCTGTCGCCATCGCGCCCGGCATCCGCGCCCGCTTCGTCGAGGCCGGCCACCTCCTCGGCTCGACCAGCATCCAGCTCCACATCGAAGACGCCGGCAAGACGCACTGCCTCGCCTTCTCCGGCGACCTCGGCCCCCGCGGCGCGCCCCTCCTCGAAGACTTCGAGGGATTCCGGCAAGCCGACGCCGTCATCCTCGAATCGACCTACGGCGACCGCGATCACCGCCCGCTCGGGGAGACGGTCGAGGAGTTTGAACGCATCATCCAGGAAGCCGTCGCCAAACGCGGCAAGATCCTCGTGCCCACCTTTGCCGTCGGCCGTGCCCAGCTCCTGCTCTACCTGCTCGCCGGCATGTTCCGCCGCGGCGTCGTGCCCAAGTTTCCCGTCTACGTGGACAGCCCGATGGCCATCGAAGCCTCGCGCATCTACGCCGCGCACATGGAGCTTTTCGACGAAGACTTCCGCACCATGCAGCGCGCGCGCCCGTTGGCCGACGACCTCGACTCGGTCCATTTCACCGCCACCGCCGCCGAATCGATGCAGATCAACAATGTCCCCGGCCCCTGCCTCGTGATGGCCGGCGCCGGCATGTGCAACGCCGGGCGCATCCT
>MWDT01000805.1 GCA_002070825.1 Verrucomicrobia bacterium ADurb.Bin122 | reverse complement strand
TAATCGATGGAATCCAGGGTGTCGTTTTTCCAATTTTGTGTTTTGTCAGCGTTCAACATGCCGCCACACCTCTTTTTCACCCGAAGTCTTTCCGACACACTGCTCGTCACTTATCCCACCCGGCGGGGAGCGGCGGGCGGGCGAGCGGCGCGCGGGGATCTGCGGGCGGTTTGACGCGGGTGAAGCGCAGCTCCGATCGGAAGAGGTCGGGATTCGTGTTGTTGGCTTTGATGGCGCTCAGCAGCGCGGCGGCGGTCTGCGCCGGTTTCACGACCTCGGGGTTGATCAGACGCGCGACCAGCGTGTCGCCCTCGATGCCGTAGGCGGCATACTGGTAGGGATGGGCGCTGAAGTCGGCACGGGCGTTGGCGGAGCCGAACCAGCGGAGCTGCACGAGCGCAAACTCGGTGCCTTGGCAGAGGCAGGCGCGCGCATAGAGCGTATCCGGCGTGCCGGAGGGATAGGCGACCAGATATTCATCAGCCGCGAGGGCCAACACCGACAGCCGCACATCCTTGCCGTCCAAGGTTGTTTGCCACTGGCCGATCAGAGCCTTGTCGACCGGGACCTCGGGCTTTTCCGCGAGAGGCACCGTGTAGTCGCATCCTGCCAGCAGGACAGCGGCCAACCAACTGAGCACGGGGCGCAACGTTGCAGGTTTCATAGCCTTACTCCTTGGGGAACAGTATATCAGCGGGACGTTCTTTCAACCACTGGATTTTATCCTCCTCGTCGCGGCGGATCACCTCCACATAGTACTTCTTGCCGCGCACGAAGAGCCCGTGCACCGCGTCCGCGCCCTCGGCATCGGCCACGGCCCGGACGATCTCGATCATCGGCCGCGTGATAGTGAGGCCGGGCAGGAAGACCGGGATGCCCGGCGGATAAGGCACGAGCAACTGGCTGCTGACGCGGCCTTCGGTCTGGTCAAGTTCGATCAGCTCGCCGTCGCACAGGGCGGCGTCACGCGGCATCACAGTGGCCTGGCCGTTCACGGCGTCGGCCACGCTGCTGTCGAAGGCATCGCGCTCAGGCCTGCCGATCGCCTCTTTC
>MWDT01000804.1 GCA_002070825.1 Verrucomicrobia bacterium ADurb.Bin122 | reverse complement strand
TCCTGCCAGCGGTAGTGATTGTGGCAGTGGATGCCGACCTCGAAGCCCACGTCGCGCACCGCGCGCATCGTCTCGATATTGCGGCGGCCGATGTGGGGCGCGGGCAGGAGCGTGCCGTTGAGGAGCGTGCGCACTCCGTAGAGTTGCACGACGCTCGTGCGGCTCACTTTCTTGAAGAAACCGGGGCGAAACACGCGCTTGATCGCGCGGCCGGTTTGGTCGGGGCCGAGGGAAAAGAGGAAACACGCCGGGGCGCCGTGCTCGCGGCAGTCGAAGACGAGGTTGGGCACGCCCGCGCGGGTGCCTCGATCGGTATCTACATCGACTTTGATGGCGAGGCGGAGAGGCATGCGGTGCGGCTGGATTTAGCAGAGCCGACGCGAAAGAACATCGAAAAGTCAGTCGACTTCACAAGTCGTGCGCCTCGCATCTCACTGCGCCGGGCACGGACGTTTCATGAGCGCAGCCGCTCCACCATGCACCTCGCCAGCCGGGCCTCGGGGCTGCATGTAAATCTCCTCGGCCAGACACCACGGTCTGGAGGTCGAGGCCTCTCTTAGCGCGAGCGCCACCGAACCGAAAGTCGCCCCTGCGTCCAGCAAATCTGCCGGGCCCCAAACACCCGCTGCGTTCACCTGCTCTATGGCAACCCCATAAGAACCGTCAGGGCGGTGAAAAACGCTCACGCGCTCACGCCCATCACGGCGTACGACCACCTTGACCGTGATCACCGAACGCAGCTGCCTCCGCTGTTTCGCGCGGGTAGCGAAGGCCTGCCATTTTTTGTGCGCAAAAGCGCGATAACAAATGGCCGCAACCGCCAACCCGAGGAACCCGACAGTCCAAGTGTTCATCATGAAAAGAACATCACGTTTCGTGCCAGTCGCCGCCTAGTCCTCCAAATCGCGCTTCACGGATTTCACGTAGCGGCCAAACGCACGATCCTTCCGACGCCGCTCCAGCTGCGACATCTCGGCAAACTCCGACTCGGCCCGCAGCTTCAGAAAATGCTCGTACTGCGCCCGGCTCAGCTCGCCCGACTCCAGTGCCGCCAGC
>MWDT01000803.1 GCA_002070825.1 Verrucomicrobia bacterium ADurb.Bin122 | reverse complement strand
GCGGGGATCATGGGCAGCACGTGCTCGGTGTACGGCACGACGACGTCGAGCACGTACGGGCCATCATGATCGAGCATCTCCTGGATGGCCTCGCGCAGCTCGCTCTTCTTGATGACGCGGCGCCCCTTCACGCCGAAGCCCTCGGCGATCTTCACGAAGTCGGGGTACAGGCCCGAGGGATTGTCGGGACCGCCGATGTTGTTCTTGTCGCCGAGGATCGTGTTGCCGCGCAGCTTGTCGTAGAAGCGGTCTTCCCACTGCACGACCATGCCGAGGTGCTGGTTGTTAAGGATCATGGCCTTCGCGGCGATGCCCTCGATCTTGGCGGTGGCGAGCTCCTGCACGTTCATCATGAACGAGCCGTCGCCATCGATGTCGATCACCTGCATGTCGGGGCGCGCGACCTTGGCGCCGAGCGCCGCCGGGTAGCCGAATCCCATCGAGCCGAGCCCGAGCGAGCTGATGTAGCGGCGGGGCTCGTCGAAACAGTAGTACTGCGCCGTCCACATCTGGTGCTGGCCCACGCCGGTGGCGATGATGGCGTCGCCCTTGGTCAACTCGTAGAGGGCCTGGATCGCCTCCTGCGGCTGGATGTGGCGCGCATGGCGGTCGTAGGTGAAGGGGAAATCGGTGCGCCACTGGCGCACCTGCGCATGCCAGGCGGAAAGATCGGCGGCCTTCTGGCGGCGCTCGGCGAGCAGCTGATTGAGCCGGGCGAGCGCGTACTTGAGATCACTGACGATCGGGAGCTGGACGTGTTTGTTTTTGTCGTGCTCCGACGGGTCGATGTCGATGTGCACGATCTTGGCGTGGCCGCCAAACTTGCTCGTGTCGCCGGTGATGCGGTCGTCGAAACGCACGCCAAACGCGAGGAGCAGATCGCTCTGGTCAACGGCCCAGTTGCTATACGCGGCACCGTGCATGCCGAACCAACGCAGCGAAAGCGGATGCGATTCGGGGAACGCGCCCAAGCCCATCAGCGTCGTCGCCACCGGGATACCAGTGCGCTCGGCGAAGAGCCGCAGCTCCTCGTGCGCCTCGGCCGAGATGATGCCGCC
>MWDT01000802.1 GCA_002070825.1 Verrucomicrobia bacterium ADurb.Bin122 | reverse complement strand
AAACTCCTGCGCGAATGGGCACAGGTGTGGGGCCGTCGCCCCTTGCGCCCGCTCGGCTATTTCAGCCGGCTTGGCGTGACGGAAACCGAGCAGAAAATGGGCGCCTTCGCCCAAACGCAGACGCATCCGCTGGCGCTGACCGGCGCCGCAGCGGCGTGGCGCTATGCCCCGATGACGCGGTATCAGCGCACCCAGGTTTATTGGGGTGGCGTACCCGATGAGCTCGCGCAGGCGATGGATTGGAAGAAAGCGGAGGAGGGGGCCAATGTGCACATTCTGGCTCCGCGCGACCGTGGCGTTTTCGATTTTGCTGAAGTCCACGAAGGCGTGCCGGTCGTGGGCGCGGTGCAGACGTATCTCGACCTCCAGTGTGACCCGGCGCGTGGCCAGGAGGCCGCCGAGCAGCTTTGGCAGACCCGCCTTTTCCATGACTGAGCCGCCCCCGCAGGTGGTTGCCGCCCGCCGTCTCCTACAGGAGGTCTGCACGTTGCTCGCCCCGTTTCGCGACGACACGGTGCTCATCGGAGGGTGGGTGCCCGAAATCCGTTTCCCCGACGCCACGCCGGCGCACGTTGGCAGTATCGACGTCGACTTCGCGTTGCGGGCGGATCGCGAGCGGCACGCACAGGTGATCGCCCTCCTCCTTCAAAACGGATTCCGGCACGGCACCGAACCTTACCAGTTCGTGAAGAATCTGGAAATCGCCGGCCGCTCGTTCCCAGTGCGGCTCGATCTGCTCACGAGCCGGCGGCACCATGCCGAGATCTTTGAGGGCTCCCCGGCCGCGCCGTTTCCCGTCGGAGGTGCCGAATATGCCCTCCTCCATTATTCGCTCGAATCAATTGGCTCCACGGAAGTCCGCGTCGCCAGCGTCGTGCCATTTCTGATCATGAAGGCGCATGCGATCCTCGGCCGCGACAAGCCGAAGGATGCCTATGATCTGCACTTTTGTTTGGAAAATTCCCCCGGCGGCATTCCGACCCTCGTCGTCGAGTTCGCAGGCTTGATTGACGATCCGGACGTCCGCGACGTGCTCAGTCGTCTGGCGGGGCGGTTCCG
>MWDT01000801.1 GCA_002070825.1 Verrucomicrobia bacterium ADurb.Bin122 | reverse complement strand
GGCTGGGGCATCGTTCGCGGACTCTTTCAGGCCAACTCGATTACGTCCGTCTTCGACGTGGTGCCGCCGGAGAGCCGTTCGTCGGCGGTCGGTTTCCTCAACCTTTTCGCTTATCTCATCGGATCCCTCGCGCCGCTCGTCATCGGGGTTCTCTCGCACCGCTACGGCGTGGCCGGTTTCGAAATCGGCTTCGCTTCGATGGGGGGCGTGCTGGTCGTTGCGGCGGCTGTCATGCTCTTCTCCTATCTGTTCCTCTTCGAGAAGAAACGGGTTGAAAGGTAAACGCATGAAAAACAGAAAGAGCATTTTCGTAACCGGCGCTGTGCGCAACACAGGCCTCGCCATCGCGCGGCGTTTCGCGGCGGAAGGCTGGGCTGTGACGGTCTCAAGCCGCGACGGCGCGGCCGCCCGCGAGACGGCCGCCGCGCTGAAGCGCGAGTACGCCGGCATCGAAACGCTCGGCGTGGCGATGGATCCGGCCCGTGTCGAGGACATCCGCGCGGCGTTCGCGGAGATCCGCGCGACGTTCGGTCGGCTGGACGCCTTCGTCTCCAATGCGGCAAACCTGGGGGTGGGGCTCTCCGTCCTGAACACGACGCCCGAGGACTGGGATGCCGTGATGAACACCAACGCGCGCGGGACATTCTTCGGGGCACAGGAGGCGGCGAAACTCATGCCGGAGGGCGGCGCGATGGTGTTTGTCAGCAGTGTGCACGCCCTGAAATCCATTCCGGGAAGAGTCTGCTACACGGCATCCAAGGCTGCGATCGGCGGACTGGTGCGCTGCCTGGCGCTTGAGCTCGGCCACAAGGGCATCCGCGTCAACAGCATTATCGCCGGCGCGATCCGCAGCGACCGCTGGGACAAACTGTCCGAAGAGGAGGTCGCCGCGCGCCGGTCGCGCTACCCGGCCGGACGCGAGTCCTTTCCCGAGGAGATCGCCGCCGCAGTCCGATTCCTTTGCTCGGACGAGGCGCGGACCGTGACGGGCATAGAAATGCCGGTGGACAGCGGCATTGGCATCTGCCTGCTGCCGTACAACAAGGAGTGGGCCCGCGCC
>MWDT01000800.1 GCA_002070825.1 Verrucomicrobia bacterium ADurb.Bin122 | reverse complement strand
GAAAACTTGAAGTGAGCCGCGGGGACTGGCTTTGTTCAAGCACGGAGCCGTAGCGCTCCGAGACAACGCTTCCCCTTTCCCCGCATGAAAAAAATCGAGACCGTGGCCGAGATGCAACGTGGGTGCGCGGCCCTGCGCGCCGCCGGCAGGACAATCGCGTTGGTCGTGACGGGAGGCTCGATCCACGAAGGCCATCTGGCGCTCATCCGCGCGGCGCGCGAGAAGGCTGAGGTCGTCGTGGTCTCCCTTTTCCCCAACCCGCTTCAGTTCGGAGCCAGCGAGGGATTCGCCCACTATCCGCGCACGACCGAGGCCGACGTGGCCCGCTGCGAAGAGGCCGGTGTGGATCTCGTTTTTCTGCCGGCGCAGGAAGAGATGTACCCGCGCACCTTCTCGACCTTTGTGACCGAGGAGACGATTTCCAAACGCCTCTGCGGCATCTCGCGCCCCACTCATTTCCGGGGCGTGACAACCGTGATGGTCAAGCTGATCAACATCGTGCGCCCGGATGTGCTCGTGATGGGGCAGAAGGATGCCCAGCAGGTCGCCGTGATGCGCAAGGTGATCGCCGATCTGAATATGGGCGTGGAGGTGGTGAAGGTGCCGATCGTGCGCGATGCCGATGGTCTGGCGTGCCATGTGCGCAACGCCACCCTGACCCCGAGCGGACGCAAGGAGGCCCAGGCAATTTCCCAGTCGCTCGTGCGCGCGCAGGAGATGGCCGCCTCCGGTGTGCGCAGTACCGATCGCATCATCGCCGAGGTCACCCATATCCTCGCGCAGCAGCGCCGGGTGCGCGTGATCTATGTCGCGATCGTCGACCGGACCACGATGGAAACCGTCCGCGAGGTCGTGCCGGGCGAGGCGCTGCTCATGATCGCCGCGTGGCTTGATGAGGTCCGTCTGACCGACAACGCGCTGCTCTGAGCGCGCACGGCGCGAGGGAGCTGCGGACGCGGGAGATTTTGCGTTGCCCCCGGCGGGCGCGTACGGGCATTCGGAGGGGATGCGTTTGGAGAGAATCGCCATCGTCGGATCGGGCGCCATCGGATTGTACTACGGCAC
>MWDT01000799.1 GCA_002070825.1 Verrucomicrobia bacterium ADurb.Bin122 | reverse complement strand
TGGCCAACGAGGAAAGCGGCAAAAAGTGACCACGAAAGTCATAATCACCGGCGACTCCTCGAACGCCGTCAAGGCCGTCGAGCGCCTGCGCAAGGAAATCGGCTCGCTCGATTCGATTGCCAAAACCGCCTTCTCGCTGGGCGGTGTCATCTCCGCCGCCGGCCTGATCGCCTATACCAAGACCATCATCGACGCCGCCGACGCGCTCGACGAAATGAGCGAGCGCACCGGCGTCTCGGTGGAAAACCTGGGCCGCCTGCAGTACGCCGCCAAGCTCTCTGGCGTCGAGTCCGAGCAGCTCGGCAAATCGCTGCAAGCGCTTTCCGGCGAGATCGTCGCCGCCGCCGGCGGATCGGAATCGGCGATCGCGAAATTCAAGCGGCTCGGCATCAGCGTGCAGGACGCCACCACCAAGCAAATCCGCCCGGCAAACGAGGTGCTTCTCGACCTGGCAGACGCCTTTGCGCTGCTCCCCGAGGGCGCCGAGCGTTCCGCGCGCTCTGCCGAGCTTTTCGGCGGCAAGCTCGGTGGCGTGATGGTGCCGTTTCTCGCGCAAGGCCGCGCCGGCATCCAAGCCCTGGGCGACGAGATCGAGCGCCTTGGCGGCTTGATGAGCGCCGAGACCGCCAAAGCCGCCGCCGAATTCAACGACAACCTCGACCGCCTGAAAACAACGGCATCGGCCGCCGGCATCGCCGTCGCCAACGCGCTGTTGCCGACGCTGAACAAGCTGACCACCGAGTTTCTCACCGCGCGGGGCGCCGGCTACAGTTTCCTGGGCGCGCTGTCGCTCACCGGCACGATTGGCACGGTCGAGAAGCAAATCGAGCGCGTGACCGCGCGCCTCGCCGAACTCAACGCGGAAAAGGCGCGCGGCGATGTCCGCGGCCTGCTCGGCGCCATCTCCGGCAAGAACGTCGCCGACGACATCGCTCAACAGGAAAAGCTGCTGAAATTTTACGAGACCTTGCGCGACAAGGGCTTGCAGGACGAAGCCGCCAACGCCGCCAAGCGCCTCGCCCTGGGCGCCCAACTGCAGGCCAAGCTCGGCGACCTCGAAAAGCT
>MWDT01000798.1 GCA_002070825.1 Verrucomicrobia bacterium ADurb.Bin122 | reverse complement strand
GCCTCCATCTATGGGCTACCTGTGGAGGTATCCGCGCCCCTCTACAAATACCCCTACGGCGGCACGCGCCCAGCCGAGCCCACCGCGACGCAAATCTGGCAACTCGACCTCGTGCAGACTCCCTACACCACGACCGGAGAGCACGGTCTCACGCTTACGAAATACCGAGGCGTCGCCACGCTCCCCGACTGGGAGCTGCCCATCGAGCAGGGCTACGTGATCGAGCTCGGCGACCTGACGGTCTCTCTACTATGAGCTCGCGACCCGCAGTCATCTCGCGCCTGATCGTGCACGATCCCGAGCTCTGGGCCAGACCCGCGCCACCCATTGCGCAGCCAGCCACTCCAGAGCCGCCACCGGTCTCCGACTCTGCGCCCACCTCCATCGCCGCACCTGCCGACATCGCCGCGCGCCGCGCACTCTGCGCCGACTGCGAGCACCTGGCCAAGCCAGAGCAGTGCGGATGCTCCGCCGGCCTCTGCCGACATCCGCAGGCCACCAACCCAAACATCACCGCCCTCGCTGCTGCCGCGTGCCCTATCGGGCGCTGGCAGGCTCTCTCCGTATGAGTGACACCCCTACAGCATCCCCCGTCGTCCTCGGTCGATGGGAAAAGCCCGGCAACCTCGCATCCATCGCCGCGCTGGCGTCGAGCGGACAGATCACGATCAGGCCGCACGAGCTCATCCGCACAACAGACGGCCGCGTGTACCACTGGACGACGAGCGCGCTGGAGATCGTCAGCGCACCCGTGCATCACGGCACCGTGGCCGACGTCGCTGCGCTCGACGGCATCCACCTGCTGCCCACCTGCACGCGCGGGGTGCACACCGGCGACACCGCCTACGTGTCCGCCGCCGGCTGCGAGTACCGAGTGACGGCCGGCATCAACGCCGATGCAGTCTGGGCCGCCTGCGCCATCGGCGCTGATCCAGCCGGCACCGCCTCCGACGCCGTCTCAACGCACAACACAGCACCAGACGCGCACGCGGACATCCGCACGCTTGTTGCCGGCAAACAGGACTCGCTCACAATATCGGACGTCGGCACCGCGCTGCTCAACCTC
>MWDT01000797.1 GCA_002070825.1 Verrucomicrobia bacterium ADurb.Bin122 | reverse complement strand
CGCGACGAAGGCATCGGGCACCTGGATGCGCCCGAGGTAGAGCATGTCGGCGCTGCGTTCGGAATCGGCGTAGAGAAGGATGGCGGGTTGGGTCATTCGCAAAGGAGATTGAGTCGGCGGACGGGGCGATTAGCCCTTGCAGAGTGAAAAACGCAAACTTGGTTTCACGGTGGCTCGCACTCGGTGCGGCGGTGACGCTGGCGACGGCGTCGATTTTCTGTGTCGCCGGCTGCGACAAGGATGCCGCGCGTGCGGCGGCGGCGTTGGAAGTGAAGCCGGTGAGCGCGTTTTTCCCGATCAAGGTGGGCGATGCGGTGGTGCGCATGCAACTGGCCGTCTCGCCGACGGAGCAGCAGCGCGGCCTGATGCAGCGGCGTGACCTCGGTGCGGACGACGGCATGCTGTTTCCCTACCGGAAGCCGCAGGCGATGAGTTTCTGGATGCACAATACGCCGACCCCGCTCGATATCGGGTTCTTCGATGCCGAAGGCGTGCTGGCGGAGATTTACCCGCTGCAACCTTTCGACGAGACGTCGGTGAAGTCGCGCAGCAAGCAGCTCAAGTTTGCGCTGGAGATGAACCAGGGCTGGTTCGCAGCGCACGGTGTGCGGCCGGGGGCGAAACTCGATCTGACGGCGGTGGCGGCGGCGCTCAAGGCGCGTGGCGCTGAGGCGCGCGACTACGGGCTGGGCGAGTGAGTCGACGTGCTACTGTGCCGTCGGCGCGGTGACTTGGCACTCGCGGGCGAAACGCTCGCGGAGCGATTCCGGGCTGACGCCCTGGCGGCGGAGTTCGCGCAGGCTGAGCGCATCGTGGCGCTTGGCGAGGCGCACGCCGGCGGCGTCGGTGACGAGCGGGCAGTGATAAAATGCGGGCGCCGGCGCTTTGAGTGCGCGGAAGAGTAGGAGCTGGCGGAAGGTGGAGCGGATGAGGTCGGCGCCGCGCACGACTTCGGTGACGCGCATGGCGGCATCGTCGACGGCGCAGGCGAGTTGGTAGCTGGGCGTGTCGTCCTTGCGCCAGACGATGAAGTCGCCGAAGTCGCGGCCGGTGGTGGCATGTTGCGGG
>MWDT01000796.1 GCA_002070825.1 Verrucomicrobia bacterium ADurb.Bin122 | reverse complement strand
GACGCTGCGCCAGTACTGCCCGACGAGCGTGCTCCTCGGCTCGTTCTCGAAGATTGTCGCGCCGGGCCTTCGCCTCGGCTGGATCTGCGCGCCGCGACGCCTGATGGACGTGATTGTGACTGCCAAGCAGGGCGTCGATCTTCACTCCAACTATTTCTCGCAGCGCGTCGTTTACCAGCACCTCAAGGATCACGACCTCGACGCGCACATCGAAAAGATCCGCGAGCTGTACGGGCGCCAACGCGATTGCATGGTGGCGGCGATCCGTCGCTATCTCCCGCCAGAAGTGAAGGCGAGCGATCCAGATGGCGGCATGTTCCTCTGGCTGAAACTGCCGGCGGGCGTGTCGGTGTCGCGCCTCCTGAAGGTGGCGATCGAGCGCAAGGTCGCTTTCGTGCCGGGCTCGGCCTTCTTCGCCGATTCCGAGGACGACAGCCACATGCGGCTCAATTTCTCCAACTCCGACGAATCCCGCATCGAGGAAGGCATCCGCCGCCTCGGCGAAGCGATCCGCGAGTTTGGCTGCTGCTGATCGATTTTCTCGGCCAACAAAAAAGCGAACCGGAAAACCGGTTCGCTTTTTTTATGAGGCCGTCGCGATGCCTCAGCCGACCCACGCGCGGGCGTTGCGGAAGAGTTTCATCCACGGCGCATCCTCGCCCCACTGGGCGGGGTGCCAGCTATTCTGCACGGTGCGGAAGACGCGCTCTGGGTGCGGCATCATGATCGTCACGCGGCCGTCGCGGGTGGTGAGTGCGGTCATGCCCATCGGCGAGCCGTTCGGGTTGAGCGGGTACACTTCGGTGACCTGGTGCTTGTTGTCCACGTAGCGCGCGGCGACGAGACCGGACGTGCTGCACGCCTGCGCGGCAGCGGCATCCTTGAACTCCGAGTAACCTTCGCCGTGTGCGACGGCGATCGGGAGCACGCTGCCCTCCATGCCGGCGAACAGGATGCTCGGGCTTTTCTCGATCTTCACCGAGACGAAGCGGGCTTCGAAGCGCTCGGAGCGGTTTTGCACGAAACGCGGCCAGAGATCGGCGCCGGGGATGATCGAGTGGAGGTTGCTC
>MWDT01000795.1 GCA_002070825.1 Verrucomicrobia bacterium ADurb.Bin122 | reverse complement strand
GGCGAGCGGGCGCGCGGGGAAGTCGCGCACCGCCTTGGCGAGGTGATAGAGGAATATCACCGCGAGGAAGTCGCTCAGGTACGAGCGGACGAAACCGATGCGGGCAAACGTGGTGGCGACGAGCACCTCGGCGAGAAACACGGTGGCGGCGATTGCCAGGTGTTTCGCGCGTCGGGACATCGCGGAGACGGGCGGGCCGCTCACATGCGCTTGAGCGTGCGCAGCGAGAGGAGGCCGAGGCCGGTTTCGAGGACGAGGAGCGTGCGGGCGCACAGTTGCAGGCGGCGGGCGCGCACGGCGGGATCGTCGACGGCGACCTTGTCGGCGTTGTAGAAGGCGCTGAACTCGCCGGCGAGCTCGTAGAGGTAGGTGCAGAGGAAGTGCGGGCGCAGTTGCACGGTGGCCGATTGCACGGCGTCGGCGAACTTCACGAGTTTGCGCGCGAGCGCGATTTCCGTGGGCGTCTCCAGTGCGGAGGCGGCGGCTTCACCGGCGCCGGGCTCGGTGTCGAGTTTGCGGAAAATGGAGCGGATGCGCGCGACGGCGTAGAGCAGGTACGCGGCGGTGTTGCCCTCGAGCGAGATCATCTTGTCCCACGAGAAGAGGTAGTCGCTGGAGCGATTCTGCGAGAGGTCGGCGTACTGCACGGAGCCGACGCCGACGATGCGCGAGATGGCCTGGCGCTCTTCTTCGGGGAGGTCGGCGCTCTTCTCGTTGACGAGGCGCAGGGCGCGCTCGGTGGCCTCGGCGAGGAGGTCCTTGAGCTTGATGTTGTCGCCGCTGCGCGTCTTGAGCGGTTTGCCGTTTTCGCCGAGCACGGTGCCGAAGTCGACGTGTTCGAGGTGGGGGAGCGTCCAAGAGTTTTTACCGAACCACTTTTTCGCGGTGAGGAAGAGCTGCTCGAAGTGATCGCCCTGGCGCTTGTCGACGACGTAGAGCGCGCCGTTGGCGTGGAAGTTTTCCACGCGGTATCGGATGGTGGCGAGGTCGGTGGAGGCGTAGTTGGCGGCGCCGTCGGATTTGCGGACGATGAAGGGCTGCGTCTTGAAGCGCGGGTGCTCGGGGTGGAA
>MWDT01000794.1 GCA_002070825.1 Verrucomicrobia bacterium ADurb.Bin122 | reverse complement strand
TGCGGCACCTGGTCTGCGGGCTCGACCTTGCCGCGCCCGGCCATGTTGGACTGGCCGATCAAAAGAAAGAGCTGAAGGTCGGACGGCTCTTTCGCGAACAATGCGAACGCTGGCACGAGAAGGCCGAAAAGCACGAAACGAATGGCATGCGCTGCAAACATCTATCCCCCCTGTTTTGAGTGCATCCTTGGTAAAAGTGAGTCGGTTCGTTATGTTAGCACGCTGACCCTCCCTTCTCAATGCCATTTCGCGCGCCGCGCCGAGGGGGGGCGCATCCTCGTTTCACTGACCGTTGAGGTTTATGGTTTCGGTTCCCGATGGACGGCATCAACCGCTTGATTCAAGCACGTGAATCGGCCATGCGCCCGCGCGCCGAGTTGACATCCCGCGTGAATCATACGACACTAGCCGCATGAAGAAACCGATTGCCCTTGTGGCCGCGATGGAGGAGGAATTGGAGGCGCTGCTGGCGCGTTTTCCGCAGCACGACGCGCGCGTTCACTTCAACACGCGGCTGTTTCATGCCCGCCACGACGATCAGGAGCTAGTGATCGCGCAGACCGGCGTCGGCAAGGTCAACGCCGCCTGTACGCTCGCCCTGCTGCTCTCCGACTTCGGGCCGGGCTGCGTCATCAACACGGGCACCGCCGGCGGCCTGAAGCCCGGCCAGCGCATCCTAGACCTGCTCGTGCCGGAGGAGATCGTCTACACCGACGTGGACGTGACACCGCTCGGCCTGGCGTTCGGACAGATGCTCGGGAGCGAGCCGCGCTTCCGCGCCTCACCCGCGTTGCTCGCGCGTTTCAGGGAGGTGCTGACCGCCCGGCCCGAGCCGCCGGCCTGCCACCACGGCCTGCTGGGGTCGTCCGACTCCTTCATCCACTCGGCGCAGCAGCTCGACCAGATCCGTTCGCGTTTTCAGGACAGCGTAGCATGCGTCGACATGGAGGGCGGCGCGATCGCCCACACCTGCACGCGCTTCGGCGTGCCCTTCCTGATCGTGCGCGCGCTCAGCGACGTGCCGGGCGACGGCAACAACGCCCTGGATTTCAAGACCTTCTTAAAAAGCGCTGCGG
>MWDT01000793.1 GCA_002070825.1 Verrucomicrobia bacterium ADurb.Bin122 | reverse complement strand
GGTATCTGCTTGTTGCGCAATCGTCGCCTCCAATGGGCCAATACCGCTTACTTCACGATGTTCGGCTTTTCGCCGGGCGAAATGATTGGGGCCGATGTGTCGTGCTGCTATGCAGACCCGGTAGACTACGAACGGGTGGGCCGAGAGGGATATGAATGTCTGGCTCGTGGCGGAGTCTACACCACGGATGCGCGCGTGGTGCGTAAATCGGGCGTGCCTTTTTGGTGCACCATCGTGGGGCAGGCCCTTGATCCGCAGCATTTGGAGGCCGGGGCGATCTGGGTATTGCGCGACATCACGGATCGCCGGCAGGCCGACCTCGCTTTGCGAGCCAGCCAGGAGCGCCTGGAGGCCGCGCAGGAGCAGGCGCGGATCGGCAGTTGGGAACTGTTGCCCGAATCGGGCACGGGGTCCTGGTCGAAACAGATGTTTCGCCTCTTCGGGCTCGAGCCGGGCTCCCAGCCCCCGTCCTTCGCCGAGTTTTTGGGGCTCGTGCATCCCGACGACCGGGCTCGTCTCGAAGCGGCGCATGCGCAGGTGTTCACCACCGGTGAGCCAACGAGCCTCGAATACCGCAGCCATCCGGGCCGCGGGCCGCTCCGCCATTTTAGTGCAAAAATCAAACTCCGGCGCGAATCCCCGGGCCAGCCGCTTGCGCTCACCGGCACGTTGCAGGACATCTCCGAACGCGTGCGCGCCGAGACCGCCGCCCGCGAGACGCAGGAACGTCTGGCGCTCGCCATGCAAGGCTCCGAACTCGGCATCTGGGACTGGGAGATCGGCTCCGGCCAGGTGGAGTTCGACGAGGGCTGGGACCGCGTGCTCGGCTATGAACGCTCCGATCCGGCACGCCCCCGCACGTGGGACGCCCTCATCCCCCCGTCGGACCTGCCCCGCCTTCGCACCGCACTCGCCGAGCATGCCGCCGCATGCAGCCCCTTTTTCGAGGTCGAATTGCGCATGCACCACAAGGACGGCTCGTGGTTGTGGACGCTGAGCCGCGGCAAGGTCATGGAGCGCGACGCCGCCGGTGCGCCCCTGCGGGCGGCCGGCACGCTCATCGACATCACGCAGCGC
>MWDT01000792.1 GCA_002070825.1 Verrucomicrobia bacterium ADurb.Bin122 | reverse complement strand
CGGCCGCGCGCTGCTCACCAAACCGAAGCTCCTCATCCTCGACGAGCCGACGGAGGGCATCCAGCCGTCCATCATTGATCAGATCGGCGACACGTTGAAAAAGCTAAAGGACGAGGGGCTGGAGCACCGGCCCTTCCGCGAGGAGGTGCGCAATGCCGTCAAGGCACTCAAACAGGACGGCTCGCTGGCGATTTTGCTCGTCGAGCAGTACGTCGATTTCTGTCGCGAGGTCGCCGACCGCTTCTACGCCATGGATCGCGGCGCCGTCACTATCTCTGGCGCGATCTCCGAGCTGACCGACGAGGTCGTCAAGGAGCACTTGCAGGTCTGACGGATTCGCCCCTTCTAGTCTCCAAAACCCATGCACCTCACACCTCGCGAACGCGAAAAGTTGCTGATCGTCGTCGCCGCCGATCTGGCGCGCCGCCGGCAGGCACGCGGCTTGAAACTCAACTATCCCGAGGCGGTCGCCATCATCACCTACGAGATCATCGAGGGCGCGCGCGACGGCCGCTCCGTCGCCGAACTCATGGGCTACGGCACCACGATCCTCAAAATCGCCGACGTCATGGAGGGCGTGCCGGAGATGATTCACGAGGTGCAGGTCGAGGCGACGTTCCCCGACGGCACCAAACTCGTCACCGTCCACAACCCGATCCGCCCATGATCCCCGGAGAAATCATCCCCGCCGACGCGGCTCCGCTCGCCGCCAACACCGGCCTGCCTGCGCTCACGCTCGATGTCACCAACACCGGCGACCGGCCGATCCAGGTGGGCTCGCACTTCCACTTCGCCGAGACGAACTCCGCGCTGCGCTTCGATCGTGCGGTGGCGCGCGGCTTCCGGCT
The DNA here is from genome assembly GCA_002070825.1 of Verrucomicrobia bacterium ADurb.Bin122. GTDB lineage: Bacteria > Verrucomicrobiota > Verrucomicrobiia > Opitutales > Opitutaceae > MWDT01. The sequence goes on along the minus strand of MWDT01000792.1, from coordinate 229 downwards.
CGACATCCCCGCCGGCACGGCGGTGCGTTTCGAGGCGGGCGACACCAAACGTGTGCAACTCGTCGCGCTCGCCGGCACGCGCGAGGTCTACGGTTTCAACGCCCAGGTAAACGGCCGACTCTGAGCCGCGCCCCGACTCTTCTCCCATCGCTTTCCCATGAATCTTTCCCGTCGCCAGTATGCCGAGATGTTTGGCCCCACGGTGGGCGACCGCGTGCGCCTCGCCGAC
>MWDT01000791.1 GCA_002070825.1 Verrucomicrobia bacterium ADurb.Bin122 | reverse complement strand
TGCAGTACGTGGACGAGCGGCCGCTCGACAAGGTCACGCTGATCGTCTGCCTGGATGCCCAGGGCGAGGCGCGTGGCACGTTGTACGAGGATGCCGGCGACGGCTACGGTTATGAGCACGGGATGTACCGGTTGACGACGTTTCAGGTGTCGCAGCGCGCCGGGCGCATTGCGGTGGCGAGCAGCTTCGAGGGCAACTGGCCCGAACCTGTCGGGCGCGCCGTCGAGGTGGTCCTAGTGCCCGCCCCCAGAGGAAAATGAGCCCGTCGGTGGGGGCACCGATTGAGGCACGAAGGATTCCGCTTTGGTGGGCAAACCTACTGAGTGTTGGGCGAAAAATTACTTGTCACTTTCGTGGGATCGGGCATCGCGGGCATTTGGAAGGTCTTCGTCAAAGCCGGCCAGCCTGGCTGGGCTTCGATCATCCCGATCTATAACATCTACGTTCTCACGCAGATCGTGGGCAAACCGGCGTGGTGGGTCGTTCTGTTCCTGATCCCGTTCGTCAACGTGATCATCGCGATCCTGCTCTCGATCGAGCTGGCCAAGGTGTTCGGCAAGAGCGCTGGTTTCGGCATCGGTCTGGCGCTGCTCGGCTTCGTGTTCTACCCGATCCTCGGCTTCGGTGACGCTCAATTCCAAGGCAAGCCGGCTCAGGCTTGATCGTCTTCTCGAAACAGACGGTTTCTTTCGCGGCTGGTGCGACTTGTTCGCGCCAGCCGTTTTTGTTTTGGCAGCCCCGTGGCTGGTCAGCCGTGCAGGATGTATTCGCCTTCGATGCGGGCGACGGCGCGTCCGCCGATGTGCAGGCGGCTGTGGGCGTCGGCGCGGAGCTGGATGAGGTTGGGATTGGCCCGGTCCGGCCCCTGCTCGATGGCGAGCGTTTCGCCCGTCCAGGCGCCGTGTTTGCGGAGCCAGTGCGCGAGGGCGGCGTTGCCCGAGCCTGTCGCAGGATCTTCGAGATAGCCGAACGCCGGGGCAAACACGCGGGTGCGCAGGTCGCGGTCAGCCAGATGAGTTTCCCGTGTGTAAAGGACCACGACTTCAAATCCGGCGCGGTCGGCGAGTGCACGAAGCGT
>MWDT01000790.1 GCA_002070825.1 Verrucomicrobia bacterium ADurb.Bin122 | reverse complement strand
TCGCTCGTCGTCAACTCCTCCCAAGGCGGCGGCAGCAAAGACACCTGGGTGCTTTCCGGAGACCAATAATCATGCTCAGTCGCGTCGCCAACGGCCTCTACTGGATGAGCCGCTACATCGAACGCGCCGAAAACACGGCGCGCCTCGTCGATGTAAACCTCCAGCTCCTGCTCGATTTCAGCAATCTCGACGACCGCGCCCTCGCCGGGCACTGGCAGCCGATCGTGCAAAGCACGGGCGACGAGGAGCTGTTTGCCCAGCTCCACCCGCAGGCCACCGGCCGCAGCGTGACCGAGTTCCTCGTTTTCCAGCCGGAAAATCCCAACTCCATCGTCTCCGCCATCGATCAGGCCCGCGAAAACGCGCGCACCGTGCGCGACCAGCTCACCGCCGAACACTGGGAAGAGCTCAACCGCATCTACCTGTTTCTCCACTCCATGGCCGCGCGCGATCTGTGGCGCCGCAGCCCCGGCGATTTTTTCCAGGAAATCCGCAACAGCTCCCTGCTGCTCCAAGGCATCACCGACGCCACCTCCGTGCGCCACGAGGGCTGGTGCTTCCTCCAGGCCGGACGCTACCTCGAACGCGCCGACAAGACCACGCGCCTGCTCGACGTGCGCCACGCCTCCGTGCCTGAGCGCGGCCTGCCGCCCTCCATCACGCAGGATGCCGCCCTCGGCTGGTCCGCCGTGCTCCGCTCGTGCAGCGCGTGGGATGCCTACAAGGCCCTCCACGGCGCCGAGGTGCAACCGGCCCTCGTCGCCGAGTTTCTCCTACTCTCGGAGGATTTCCCCCGCTCCGCGCGCTTCTGCGCCCACCAGCTCAACCTCGCCCTGCGCCGCATCTCCGGCGTGCCCGAGGGCAAATTTTGCAACGACGCCGAGAAACTCTGCGGCCGCCTCTGCGCCGAGCTCCAGTTCAGCTCGGTCCACGACATCTTCGAACGCGGCCTGCACGCCTACATCGACGAGCTCCAGGCCAAGCTCAACACCATCGGCGCCGCCCTCTTCCAAGCCTACATCACGCAGACCTTTTCCCAACAAGCCGACGAGGAGATCCGCCAGCAGGAGGAGCAGCAACAACAGCAAC
>MWDT01000789.1 GCA_002070825.1 Verrucomicrobia bacterium ADurb.Bin122 | reverse complement strand
CCGAACTGCACTTCGTCGAGGAGCACGTCGCCATGTTTGGCAAACCAGCCCTGCGCATGGATCCAATCGAGGATCGCCTTCACATCGACCTCGCCCGCCGTGGCGGGGCTGGTCCGCAGGAATGAGAAGACCTCGTTGGCTCCGTTGCTGCCCTTGTAGATGTTCCAGGTGTGGCCGCCAACGGTGACATTGGCCACGTCGGGGATCGGCTGGCCTGCATCGTCGTAGTGGGTCGTGATCGGGCCCATCTTTCCGGCCCAGTTGACCCAGAGCATGATCTCGTAGGCGTGCTTCTCGCACCAGATGTCGTAGGCGGTGTTGTAGCTGCCCTCAGCCGGCACGGTGACGCCGAAGCGGCTCGTGACCTTGCGCAAGGCGCTCAGGCGTTTCTCCACCATTTTGCCCACATGAGGATAGGCCTTGATGCCACCGGTATTGGGATGGTCGGCGCACACGCCCCAGGTTTGCGGATCGCGCGCCCAGATGGCCTGGGGGCCGTACCCATCGCCCCAGATGTTATTGCGAACGACATAGCCCTCGGTGGTGTACTCGCTCCAGCGATCGGCCGCGGTCCATTTCGCGGCCGGCACCGGCTTTGGCTTGGGCTTGTTCTGACAACCGGCGAGCAGGCCGAAACCGGCCACGAGGGAGAGGAGGCAAAGGAGGGTTTTCATGGAAGGGAGGAGGCGGATCATTGGACGGATTGTTTGGCGAGCGCCGGCAAGTCTTCACCACCCGCGAGGACCTTTAACCGGTAGGCGTAAACCATCGGCCAGGGCATGAGCCGGAAGGCGCCGTGCGGCATCGCGCCCCAGGAATCGTCGCCGCCCAGACCACGCTGCTGCAGGTCGAGGTTGAGCGTGATGGTGTCGCGCTCTGGCAGCTGGTAACGGTAGAAATTCTCACGCTGGGTCGCGCAGAAAAGATCGTCCGTGGTGTAGTGCAGCGCGTTGGCGCTGAGGTGCGGCCGGCCTACGGCGAGCAGGCCGCGACCGCGCTCGTCGGTGAGCGAGAGCCAGCGCACGCCGACCTTGTTGCCCGTCTCCTGCGGCTTGATGTAGTCGAAGTACTGGTCGCGCACGCGGCCCGA
>MWDT01000788.1 GCA_002070825.1 Verrucomicrobia bacterium ADurb.Bin122 | reverse complement strand
GTCGATCGCTTCGGCCAGAAGGCGAAGGAAGTCCGCTGCACCATGCTCTACGGGCAGGACAACCCGGTCGACGGGTTCATCCTCAAGGTGATCCTCAAGAAGGCCGACCTCATCCGGAAGGATCTCGGGGTGATGGTGCCGCTCCCGCAGGACACCGAGCGGATCAACCACGCGATGATCAAGGCGGCGCTGCTCAAACGCACCAGCGGTCGCGAGGCCGGTGCGCAGCTCGATCTCGGTCTCGATGCGATCGTCGCCGAGGAGCTCAAGCCGCTCACCACCGCGTGGGAAGACGCCTTGGAGAAGGCGAAGGCCAACCGCACCGTCTTCGCGCAACGCCGCCTCAAGCCCGACGAGGTCCTCCCCGAATGGCGCCGGCAGCTTGACCTTATCGGCGACGAGTCCGCCATCGCCCGTTTCGTGCAGAACAGCTGTGCCCGCCTCGATGCGCCGCTGGAGCCGGCGCGGCAGGCCTGGCGTTTCCTGCCGAAGCACCTGCCCGCCGGGCTGCGCGAGCGCCTCGGCCAGGCCGACCTCGATCGCGAGCTGTTGGTGGACTTCCATTACCCGCCCGATCCGCGGGCGCAGTTCATCCATCGCACGCATCCGCTCGTCGGGCTGCTCGCCGACCATCTGCTGGAGGGGGCGTTGCAGGGCGATTCGCCGCTCGCGGCCCGCTGTGCCGCCACCGTTACGCCCGATGTGAACGTGGTCACTACGCTCTTCCTGCTGCGCCTTCGCCATCAGCTCTCGGCGCAGCGTCGTGGCGTCACCCGCCTGCTCATGGCCGAGGAAACGGTGGCCGTCGCACTCGAAGGCCGCACCGAGCCCCGCTGGATCGAGGATGCCAACGCCATCCGCCTGCTCGAGGTGAAGCCCTCCGGCAACCTCGGTCCGGAGACCGCCACCCGCGAGATCCGGCATGCGTTGACGCTCCTCCGCGCAAGCACCGCGCGGCTGGAGACGCTCGCCCGCACCCGGGCGGAGTTGCTCCTCCAGGACCATCGTCGCGTGCGCGATGCCGCCGGCGACAAGGGCACCTACACCGTTTCCCCCTGCCTGCCGGTCGACGTCATCGGCGTGTACGTGCTGCTGCC
>MWDT01000787.1 GCA_002070825.1 Verrucomicrobia bacterium ADurb.Bin122 | reverse complement strand
GCCACCATGCAGTCCACGAGGTCGGCCTCGACGATGGCCTTGCGGATCTCGCCTTCCCCGCTTTGGTTCGAGGACATGCTGCCGTTGGCGAGCACGAACCCGGCCTTGCCGTCAGGGGCCAGGTGGTGGATGAAGTGCTGCACCCAGGCGAAGTTGGCGTTGCCCTTGGGCGGCACGCCATAGCGCCACCTCGGGTCATCGTCCTTGCGGAACCAGTCGCTGTCGTTGAACGGCGGGTTCGCCAGCACGTAATCCGCCCTGAGATCCGGGTGCAGGTCCCTGCGGAAGGTGTCGGCGTGCTCGCTGCCGAGGTCGGCCTCGAAGCCGCGGATGGCGAGGTTCATGAGCGCCAGCCTTCTGGTGGTGGAGTTGCTCTCCTGGCCGTAGACGCTGATGTCGCCGATCCTGCCGCCGTGGGCGACAACGAATTTCTCGGACTGCACGAACATGCCGCCACTGCCGCAGCAGGGGTCGTAAACGCGGCCCTTGTAGGGGGCGAGCATGCCCACGAGCGTGCGCACGATGCAGGAGGGGGTGTAGAACTGTCCGCCGTTCTTGCCTTCGGCTGACGCGAACTGGGTGAGGAAATACTCGTAGACGCGGCCCAAGATGTCCTTGGAGCGGTTCTCCTTGTCGCCGAGGCCGATGGTGCCGACGAGATCGATAAGTTCGCCGAGCCTGTGCTTGTCCAGCGCGGGACGGGCGTAGTCCTTGGGCAGGACGCCCTTGAGCCTCGGGTTGTCGCGCTCGATGGCGGTCATGGCATCGTCCACGATCTTGCCGATGGCAGGCTGCTTGGCGCTGCCCTGCAGGTACGACCAGCGGGCGGCGGGCGGCACCCAGAACACGTTCTCGGCGCGGTACTCGTCGGGATCCTCGGGATCTGAGCCCTTGAAATCGCCCTTGCCCTCCATGAGCCGTGCCCGCATCTCTTCAAAGGCGTCGCTGATGTACTTAAGGAAAATCAGGCCAAGTACGACGTGCTTATACTCGGCTGCGTCCATGTTGTTGCGCAGCTTGTCGGCGGCGAGCCAGAGCTTGGCCTCGAAGCCAAGGCTGGCGGCCGAAGTCTCGGCTGATTTCGTTTTCGTGCGGGGCATT
>MWDT01000786.1 GCA_002070825.1 Verrucomicrobia bacterium ADurb.Bin122 | reverse complement strand
CGCGCCATCAACCGAACAACCGCGCCCATCTGCACTGTCGCGGATCTGGGCGATTCTGAGGGGGAGAAGATGACCGCTGCCCACTGGTTCCGTCTCGCCGCCTCCCGTCCATTCGGCCGCCAGACCACGGCGGCGGATTTCGTCAGGGGGTGGCGGGGGTGATTTGCCTACACATTACAGCCCACAAGGACGAGTCCGGCCTTCTGCTCGAGGTTGACCGCTTGGAGCGCGAGGACGCATCGCAAGAGGAGGCGCGCATCATTGATTTGATCCATGACATGCTACAGGCGACATTCGAGGCGAGCGGGCAGACTGTTCGCGAGGTCAAAAAGCCCTGGTGGAAGCGGTGGCGGGGATGACGCGATCCAAGTCCAAGTACGGGAATCGCAAAGTCGAGCTCGACGGCGAGAAGTTCGACTCCATCGCCGAGCGCGATCGGTGGGTTTCGCTTCGCCTGATGGAGCGGGCTGGAGCAATCCAATCCCTCCGCCGACAGGTCAGATTCCATCTATCCGGCGCGGATGGCTCCCATGTTTGCGACTACGTCGCCGATTTCGTCTATCGGCGCGACGGTGCTGTCGTGATCGAGGATGTCAAAGGTGTCGTCACCGATGTATTCCGGATCAAGGCGAAACTCATGGCTGCGCAGGGCCAGCCGGTCACGATATGGAGGGAGAGGAAATGACCGCAAAACTTGACCCTGACCACCAGGTCGCCGTTTGGGCAGTCCGCTACTGCCTGGGGCGCATGACTCACGTTGTCGGGAGCTGCGTGGAGTGGTTGATCTGGGTTTGGCCGGATCTCAACGAAGATGCTCGCTCGACCATCAAGCGCGACATCGAAGAGGCCTTCGGCGAAGACGACCGCGACCGCGAGAGGCTCAACGGCGCCATCGGATACAAGCGGCTGGGCATGGACATGGACCGCCGCGAGTGGGCGCGCGTCCGCAAGCTCTGGAGCTCGCCATGATACCCAACGACATCGCCCGGTGCAACGACGCCACCTGCCACCTCCGCGAGACCTGCGCCCGCTGGGTGGATCGCGATCCTACCGTCGAGCAGTGGCAGCAGGCGACGTTCCGGCGCGGCCTTCTGCCGTGCTG
>MWDT01000785.1 GCA_002070825.1 Verrucomicrobia bacterium ADurb.Bin122 | reverse complement strand
CAGTGGATTTCATCGCTGCACAGCACGAGCTGGTGGCGCAGGCAAAACTCGGCGATGCGCGCGAGCTCGTCGCGCCGGAAGACGCGCGCGACGGGGTTGTGCGGGTTGCAGAGGAAAAAGAGTTTGGTGCGCGGGGTGACGGCGGCTTCAAGCGCAGGCCAGTCGATCTCCCAGCGGTGGGTGGCGCGGTCGAGCGTGAGCGGCACGGTGCGCGCGATGCGGCCGCTGTTGCGCGGCGCCGTCATGAACGGCGGATAGACGGGAGTCAGGCAGAGCACTTCGTCGCCCGGCTCGGCAAAGGCCTGCGCGGTGACGTTGAGGCCGACGACGAGACCCGGCAGCCAGACCAGCCAGGACGGATCGATCTGCCAGCCGTAGCGGCGTGCGCAATAATCCACGACGGCCTCGGTCGTGGAGGCGACGGGGCGCGCGTAGCCGAAAATCCCGTGTGCGGCGCGCTGCTGGATCGCCTCGACGATGGCGGGTGCGGAGACGAAATCCATGTCGGCCACCCAGAGCGGCAGGATGTCGCGGCCGGCGTACTTCTGCCATTTCTGCGAGTCGGTGCCGACGCGCGAGGGCGCCGTGTCGAAATTAAAGTCGGACATGAAGGTGCGGATGGGCGGCGGGAGTTTTTCGGAGCGCCCGGTGTCGGGAGGCCGGTCGGATCGGTTGCGAGGCGGTGTGAAAACTAGCCTGGAGGCCAGGCGAGTTTGCGGCCGGAGAGTAGGTGGACGTGCAGGTGCGGCACGGTTTCGCCGGCGTCGGCGCCGTTGTTGACGACGAGGCGGAAGCCTGCGCCGAGCCCGAGTTTCTTCGCGAGCAGGCCGGCGGTGACGATCAGGTGGCCGAGCGTGGCTTCATCGGCAGTGGTGGCCTCCTCGGCGCGCGCGATGAGGCGCTTGGGGATGATGAGCAGGTGTACGGGGGCCTGCGGGTTGATGTCGTGGATGACGATGCAGCGGTCGTCCTCGTGCTCGATCTTCGCGGGGATTTCCCGGTCGATGATGCGTTGAAAAAGGGTTTTCGACATGACGTGCGATAGATGGCGCGGCGTGGTGCGCGTTTCGAGGCCTTTTTCTTGGGACGTGCGAAGGCGGCTTGCCTG
>MWDT01000784.1 GCA_002070825.1 Verrucomicrobia bacterium ADurb.Bin122 | reverse complement strand
GGAATATCGCGGGTGATTTCCTCGGGCCCGAGCTTGGTGTCGCGGGCGGTGCACTCGAATTCCTGGATGTGGATGGACGTGTAGATGTCTTCCTTCAGGACCTTCTTCGAGATGAGGATGGCGTCTTCGAAGTTGTAACCATTCCACGGCATGAACGCCACGAGGATGTTACGGCCGAGAGCCATCTCGCCCTTGTCGGTGCAAGGACCGTCGGCGAGCACGTCGCCGGCCTTGACCTTCTGGCCACGCTTGACGACGGGACGCTGATTGAAGCAGGTGCCGGCATTCGAGCGCATGAACTTGCGCAGCTCGTAAACGTGCACGCCGTTCTTCGGGTCGCTCTTCGGGTTCTTGTCGAAGTTGCGCGGGATCTCACCGTCACGGGTGACGATGATGCGGGTGGCCTCGGCGGAGGCGACGATGCCCTGCTCTTCGGCGACGACGACGATCTTGGAGTCGCGCGCGATGCGCTCTTCCAAACCGGTGCCGACGAAGGGGGACTCGCTCTTGAGGAGCGGCACGCCTTGGCGTTGCATGTTGGCGCCCATGAGCGCGCGGTTGGCGTCGTCGTGTTCGAGGAACGGAATCAAGCCGGCAGCGATCGAGATGACCTGCTTGGGCGAGACGTCCATGTAGTTGACGTCGGCGGGAGCGACTTCGAGGAACTCGCCGTCCTTTCGGACGGTGACCTTGCCGCCGGTGAAGTTGCCCTTCTCGTCGACTTCGGAGTTGGCCTGGGCGATGATCTTGGCCTCTTCCTGGTCGGCAGTGAGGTACTCGATCTTGTCGGAGGCGCGGCCGTCTTTGCAGACGCGGTACGGCGTCTCGATGAAGCCGAACTCGTTGACGCGGGCGTAGATGGAGAGGGAGTTGATCAGACCGATGTTCGGACCTTCAGGGGTCTCGATCGGGCAGATGCGGCCGTAGTGCGAGGGATGAACGTCGCGGACTTCAAAGCCGGCGCGGTCGCGGTTGAGACCGCCAGGCCCGAGGGCGGAGAGGCGGCGCTTGTGCGTGACCTCCGCGAGCGGGTTGATCTGGTCCATGAACTGCGACAGCTGGCTGCGCGCGAAGAAATCGCGGATGACCGTGGTCAGCGCCTTCGGGTT
>MWDT01000783.1 GCA_002070825.1 Verrucomicrobia bacterium ADurb.Bin122 | reverse complement strand
TGAGTAGTCGTTCGTTTCGAAGCGCACCAGCGCCTGTGAACTGGCTCGCGTGCTCCGCCGCGCGCAGGCTTCATGTGGCGCGGGCGGCAGCGGCAGGAGTCTCTCGCGGTCGCGCTCAAAGCGCTCGCCGATCGTCTCCTTCTCGCCGCGAATTCTCTGGCCGCGCCGCTCGCGGCAGTCCTCCAACAGCTTACGGTTCACTTCGTCCCAGTTGGCTGCGCGCGGCACGGGAACCAGAAAGTTCCGCCGCGCATAGCCCACCAGCCCTTCCACGTTCCCCTTGTCGTTGCCTTTGCCGGGGCGCCCGAACTTGGCGGCGAACAGGTAGTGCGACTGCAGCGCGCTGAAAGCCTCGGTGGGCCGGCGCTCGCCGTCGCCGGCGATCTTCGCCACCGCGATCCGCGTGTTGTCGTAGAGAATCGTCCGCGGCACGCCGCCGAAGTATGCGAACGCCTGCCGGTGACCCTCCAGAAACGCTTCCGTCGTCTCGGAGGGAAACGCTATTACGAAGCTGTCGTCGGAGTGCGGAAGGTCGACGCAGAGAAAGTGCGCCTTCTGCTCCACCCCGCCGACCGCCACCCGCGCCTCTCCGAAATCCGCCTGCGCATCGCCCGCGGGATGCGTCAACGGCACGTACACTTCCTTGTGTCGCAGCCGCGCCTCGCGCACGTAGTCCTTCACCACTGTGTAGCCGCCGGTGAAGCCGTGCTCGGCTCGCAGCCGCTGCCAGATCCGCTTGGCCGTGTGCCGCTGCTTTTTGTGCTGCTCTCGGTCATCCTCGAGGATTTCGTCGATGATGCCGAGCCACGGCCCCAGCTTGGGCTTCGCCACCGGCTTCTTCCGCTCGTATCCCGGCGGCAAGGAGAACTGCATCATCTTGCGGACGGTCTTGCGGGCCAGACCGAACTCTCGCGCCGCCTGCCGGATGCTCATCCCGTCCACTTGCACGGCCCGCCTTACGCGCGCATACACTTCCACCTTGTACACCTCCCATGGTGCTTGAAAACAAAGCTCGCCTGTCCTGTTCTTGAAGTGGGGTGTGGTGGTCTACTTTTGGACCGCCACGAACCGCCGCTCACGCGGCGCTTCGTGGTCTATTATTGCTCCGCCGTTTATA
>MWDT01000782.1 GCA_002070825.1 Verrucomicrobia bacterium ADurb.Bin122 | reverse complement strand
CGGCGAAAAGCCGAACATCGTGAAGTAAGCGGTATTGGCCCATTGGAGGCGACGATTGCGCAACAAGCAGATACCGCTCGAAATCGTGTTTAGAATGGTCCGGTGCTCGTTGGCCATCTGCCGCAACTGCTCGATCGATTGGAGCCGCTCGGCGATGTCCCATGCCTCTGCGCCGAGTGCGATGATGTGCCCGTTGGCCTCCAGAATGGGGCGCAGTGTGAAATCGAATGGCCGCAGCGATCCGTCCGCCAAACGATGCGTCGTCTCGAAGTGAACCACTTCCCCACGCACAGCCCGCGTGACCGCCTCGCGCAATTTCGCCTGTTCTGCCTCCGCGTGCGCCCACCAGGGCGTTTCCCAAAACGTCCGGCCCACGAGGGCCTCCACCGGGTAGCCGATCAGCGAACACGCCGCCTGGTTGGCGTGCTTCAAAACGCCGGTGCGGTCCACGATGCCAGCCGGATGGGCCAGTTGATCATAGGCCATCGCGAAGAGCGCCTCGTCGGAATTGCCAGCGCCGGGACAGGGGGCGGTGGGCGGTTCGGACGGAGGCTGGGCGTGGGAGGGATTATCGCACATGGGGCTCGTTGACCGTGAAATAAAGGGGATGGCGACCCGACAGGGCGCGACATGGGGAAACGCGTTAAAACTAGGCGCGCGGCGGGCACCGGCAAGCGGCGGGCATGGATTGTCCAGCCACCCGGAAACGCCCGCGCGCGAGGCTTGTCTGTTGCCCGGAAACCGGAAACCTTGGCCCCTCCATGATCGGCCTCCGCGATTATTCCGATGCGCAGCCTCCGCCCCCGCCGCCCAGCCAGGCGCGGGAGCTGACCGCGCAGACCTTCGCGGAGCACGGCTGGTTGCAGGACGCACTTTCACTGGAACACCGCCCCCAACAGGCCCAGATGGCCGGCGCCGTCGCCAACGCCCTCCTCGACGACGCCCCGCTGCTCTTTGAGGCCGGCACCGGCGTCGGCAAATCGCTCGCCTACCTGATCCCGGGGATCATCCATGCGATCGATCAGGGCCGGCAGCTCATCGTCTCCACCCACACCATCGCGCTGCAAGAGCAGCTCGAGGGCAAAGATCTCCCGATCTGCCGACAGCTCTTCCGCAGC
>MWDT01000781.1 GCA_002070825.1 Verrucomicrobia bacterium ADurb.Bin122 | reverse complement strand
CGGTAGCCTTCCTTTCGCAACAAACTGGCGGCCACGCCCGAGCGCATGCCGGAGGCGCAGTAGAGGATCAGCGTCTTGTCCTTGTGCTCGGCCAGGAACGGCGCCCACTGGCGGCGCGCCCCGCGCAGGTCGCCGAGCGGCAGCAGCGCCGCCGGGCCGGCGACACCGCCGCGCCACTCGTCGGGCGAGCGCACGTCGATCAACACGGCGCGGCCGGCCTCGATCTCGGCGGCGGCCTGGAGCGCGGTGATGCGCGGCCCGCCGAAGAGCAATGGGCGCAGCATCACGAGTGCGACCAGTCCGGCGACGAGCAGGATGAGTAGTTGGGCGATGGTCATGGGTTACGCGCCGGATTTATGGTGGTTGGCCATGTAGTACAAGACCGGCACGGCCATGCGGCTGATGAGCAGCGAGGCGATTTCACCGAACATCAGGCTGATCGCGAGTCCCTGGAAGATCGGGTCGGCGAGGATCACGCTCGCGCCGACCACGACGGCCAGCGCCGTGAGCAACATCGGGCGGAAACGCACCGCGCCGGCCTCCACCACCGCGTCGCGCAACGACAGTCCGTGCGAGCGGCGCAGCTCGATGAAGTCGACGAGGATGATCGAGTTTCGCACCACGATGCCCGCGCCGGCCATGAAGCCGATCATCGAGGTGGCGGTGAAAAACGCGCCCATCGCCCAGTGCGCCGGCAGGATGCCGATCAGCGAAAACGGGATCGCGGCCATCACGACGAACGGCGTCACGTAGCTGCGGAACCAGCCGACCATGAGCATCGCGATGAGCACGAGCACGGCGGCAAACGCCAGCCCGAGGTCGCGGAACACCTCCAGCGTGATGTGCCACTCGCCGTCCCACTTCATCGCGGGCTGCTGGTCGTCGAAGGGTTGGTTGAGGTGGTAGAGCGGCAGCGCGGCCTCGGTGCCGCCGAACTGGCGCGCGTCGAGTTTGCCGAGCTCGCGGTGCATCGCGAAGAGCGCGTAGGCCGGGCTTTCCACCGCGCCGGCCACGTCGGCCGTCACGTAGGTCACGTTTTTCAGATTCTTCCGGTAGCGGCTGGCCTCGCCGAGCGTGGTCTCGGTGCGGACGAGCTCACGCAACGGCACGAGCGGCGCGCC
>MWDT01000780.1 GCA_002070825.1 Verrucomicrobia bacterium ADurb.Bin122 | reverse complement strand
GGGCATCCCCTTTTATCTTCAGGACGACACCGGCTGCGTGCTCATCCGGCCCGAGGGCGCCGACATCCAGCCGGCCGAGATGTTTTCGCGCACCGTCGAGCGCGACGATCCGCTTTACTACGGACAGGGACCGGCCGGTGCAGTCGCCGATTCCGATCACCGGCGCCGCTTCGTCGAGACGGGCCTGCCGCTGCACGTGCCGCTGTATGTCGTCGGCCAAGCGCGCGAGCGCGCGGATATCGTTGCCCCGGAAATCGCCGAGGCAAAGGAGGCGGAGTTGTTTCTCATCTCTACGAAGAGCGAGGACAAGGTGACCTCCGGCTATGCGATTTCGTCGTGGGTCTGCTGGGCGCTCGGGCTCGTGTTTGCTCCGGGCGGCCTGCTCATCGGACTCGCGGAGAGCGGCGCGACGCACGAGACCTTCTGGCTGGGCGGGCTGGGTGCCGCCGCGATTTACCTCGGGCTGTGGGCCCTCGGCTGGGTGTGGATGGTGTTTAACAGCCTCGTGCGCCTACGCGGACGCGTGCGCCAGGGCTGGTCGCTGATCGAGGTGGAGCTGAAACGCCGCAGCGATCTGATCCCGCGGCTGGTGGCGACCGTGACGGGCCTGAAGGACCACGAACGCACAGTGCAGACGGCACTCGCCGAGCTGCGCACCCAGGCGGAGGCCACGCCGCCCGGCGTCGCCGGGCCGGACATCCAGGGCGTCGCCGTGGCGATCACCGCCATCGTCGAGAAATACCCCGAGCTGAAAACGCAGGAAAGTTTCTCGCGGCTCCACCGGGAGCTCGTGACGACCGAGCAGCGAATCGCACTCGCCCGGAGCTACTACAACGACATCGCCACCCAGTTTGCCACGCGGCTGGAGCAAGTCCCCGACTGCCTCGTCGCGCGGCTCGGAGCGATGCGCCCCGAGCCACTGCTGACGGTCGAATCGTTTGAACGCGCCCCGGTCACCGTAAATCTCGGCTGAGGCGCGCCGCCGCGTCAGACGCCAGATTTCTTCTTCCGGGCAAGCTCCGCGTGGGCAGCGGAGACGTGCACGTATTTCTCGGACCAGCGGCGGAGATTGGACTGCTCCTCTTCCGTGAGCTGGCGGACGACCTTGGCCGGCGAACCGACC
>MWDT01000779.1 GCA_002070825.1 Verrucomicrobia bacterium ADurb.Bin122 | reverse complement strand
CTCCATCTCCCGCCCGGTGATCGCGCTCGGCAAGGACATCGGTTTCCTCCCCGGCTCCCTCGAAGAGAAGATGAAGCCTTGGCTCCAGCCGTACTACGACGCCCTCGAAGTGCTCATGCCCTCGAAGCTGCCCAAGGAGCCGCAGTTCGCGTCCAAGAAGGTTGGCAAAAAGTTTAAGAAGAAAGAGGCCTTTGCGGCGGCGTTGCACTCCGCGCCCCCGCCGTCGATGCCCGGCGGCATCCCGGGCGCCTCGCTCGCGCCACTCAAACCCTACGAACGGCTGATCAAGAGCGGACTCGTCGACATCGAGGCGCTCTGCTTCATCCGCGGACGCTCGATCGCGCGCCGCTTCTTCATCCTCGACGAGGCGCAGCAGCTCACGCCGCACGAGGTGAAGACCGTCATCACGCGCATCTCCGAAGGCTCGAAGATCGTGCTCATCGGCGACCCTGCGCAGATCGATAACCCGTATGTAGACTCGCGCAGCAACGGCCTCGTTTATGCGCACAATCGCATGAAGGGGCAGACCATCGCCGCGCACGTCACGCTCAGCAAGGGCGAGCGCTCGCGCCTGGCCGAGCTCGCCGCCGACCTGCTCTGAGTTTTCCCGCCGAGCGGCCCGGCGGCGCACGCGGCCCTCAGCCGTTTTGCAACTCGTAGCCGAGGATGCTCAACGCGGCGGTTGCGGCGGTGTCACAACGCAGCACGAGCGGTCCGAGCGTGATCGGCACGACGCCGCGGCTGGCGAGCTGCGCCATCTCGGCCGGCGAAAAATCGCCCTCGGGGCCGACGAGCCAGAGCGCCTTGGAAGGGAGTTTCCCGTGCTGCGCGCGAAATGCGGCCAGCGCGGATTTCAGCGACTGTGCGTCGGGGTGCAGGCTGGCCACGAGCTTGAGCTCGCAGTCCGAGGCGGCGTCGAGCGTGGCGGCGAGATTGGCCGGCGGCGCGATTTCCGGGAGCCACGGGTTGCCGCACTGCTTGGCGGCTTCGAGCGCGCCGGTGCGCCATTTCTCGACCTTCCGGTCCTGACGGTTGTCGTCGAGGTGCACCTGGCTGCGCTCGCTCGCGAGCGGCAAGATGCGGGCGACGCCGAGCTCCGTGGCGTGGCGCACGATGTCGTCCATC
>MWDT01000778.1 GCA_002070825.1 Verrucomicrobia bacterium ADurb.Bin122 | reverse complement strand
TCGGCGATCTGCTCGGCGACTTCCACGCCGACGGCGTCTTGCGCTTCCGCGGTGGAGGCACCGAGGTGGGGCGTGAGGACGACGTTGGGCAGCTTGCGGAATTCACTATCGGCGGCCAGCGGCTCGTCCTCGAACACGTCGAGCCCGGCGGCGGCGACCTTGCCGGACTTCAGCGCGGCGAGGAGGGCGGATTCCTTGATGATGCCGCCACGGGCGCAGTTAAAGATGCGCAGGCCCTTCTTGCACTTCTCGAACGAGGTCTCGTCGATCATGTAGTGCGTGTCTTCGGTCAACGGCATGTGCACCGTGATGAAGTCCGCCTGCGCGATGAGTTCGTCGAGTGAAACGCCTTCGACTTGCAACGCCTTGGCGCGGCTGGGGGCGAGGTAGGGATCGTAGGCGAGCACGCGCATGCCGAAGGCTTGGGCGCGCTTGGCGACTTCGCCACCGATGCGGCCGAGACCGACGATACCGAGGGTCTTGCGGAAAAGTTCGACGCCGCTGAACGATTTGCGGTCCCACTTGCCGGAGGCCATGGAGGCGGCGGCTTGGGGCACCGGGCGAGCGCCGCAGAGCATGTGCGTGAAGGTAAGCTCGGCGGTGGCGATGGTGTTGCCCGAGGGCGTGTTCATCACGACGACGCCACGCTCGGTGGCGGCTTCGACATCGACATTATCGACGCCCACGCCGGCACGGCCGACGACCTTGAGCAAGGGCGCGGCGGCGATGACCTCGCGCGTGATTTTGGTCTCAGAGCGGACCGCGATGGCGTGTACGTCCTTCACCAACGAGAGGATTTTCTCGGGAGAGGAGCCGTACGCTTCCACCACTTCAAAGCCAGGCTGCTGGCGCAGGAAGGCGACACCCTTTGCAGAGATCTTATCGGCGACGAGGATTTTCATGGGAGCAAAATGCGCCCCAGCGAAGAGGTCCGTGCGGGACTCGGCAAGGAAAAGCTGCGCGTCATGTTTTTCGGGAAGAAAGCGGCGTGTTTGGCATCAATCTGGTGCCCGGTGGCGTCGCCCGTCTTGCGCCCTGAGGACTTCTGAGTCTGAGTGGAGGCCCTCGCATGCTTGCCTACGATCAGATCCAACGTGCCCTTGGGGCCCAGTCGCTTTTTGAGGC
>MWDT01000777.1 GCA_002070825.1 Verrucomicrobia bacterium ADurb.Bin122 | reverse complement strand
CGGATCTGCCGGAGCATGGCGTCGTATTGGTCGCGCGTGCAGCGGCCGGCCATGAAATCATCGGAGACGACCTGAGCCTCGGCGAAAAGTTTGCGCCAGTAGCCAGAGCGACGGTCGCTCTGCAGGCGCGGCCACTGGGTGCGGGAGAGGATCTGCGCGAGCACGGCGCTCTCCTTCACAGGCAGGAACGCATCGCCCTGGCGGACGTGAATGGTGTTCATCGCCTCGCGGGAGCGATGCTGGACCTTGACCGGGCGCACGTAGAGCCGCTCGTCCAGGCGGAAGAGATCGAGCATGAACTGGGTGGTGCTGCGGATCGGATCGAGGGCGTAGCTCGAGTGCTTGTCGCGATAGAGACCGAAATACGTCACCGTCTCCAAGTCGAAGAGACGCGGGCAGGTGAGCATGAAAAAATTGCCCAGACTCTGATCGGCCTTCCAGGTATCTGCGAGGTGGGACAGGCAGTCGAAGACATAGACGGCGCCGCGGCCGGCACGCTCGATGACCGCATGCACATCGCGCACGAAATTTTCGAAGCCGCTGGCGGGATCTACATGGTGCAGCTCAGCCCCGGCAGACTCGGGTACGAGCGCAGCGTGGGGGGCGAAACGGAAATAGATGAGCCGGCGCCCGTCGGCCTTGGCGGCCTGCACATAGGGGACGATGAGTTCGCCGTACTCCTCGATGTCGTCGACCTCCCAGACGACGTTGTCGCCCGGCTCGATGCCGTGGAGGACCTTGTCGAGCCCAGGCAGGCCGGTGGAAAATGCAGCGGTGTGTTTCGGCATGGCGGCAAAATAGCGGGCGGGCGGAGCAGGGGGCAAAACTGGAGAAACAAAAGCGGGCGAAAAAGACCGCGCCCGGGCGGGGCGCGGTCTGGAGACTGAAACGGGGACGAGGCTTACAGCACGCCCTGATCGATCATCGCATCGGCGACCTTCGTGAAACCGGCGATGTTGGCGCCGAGCACGTAGTTGCCCTCCTGGCCATACTCCTTGGCGGTGTTGGCGCAGTTGCTGTGGATGTTGATCATGATGTTGTGGAGGCGTTGATCGACCTCCTCGCGGCTCCAGCCCAGGCGCATGGAGTTCTGCGACATCTCAAGGCCGGAGGTGGCGACACCGCCG
>MWDT01000776.1 GCA_002070825.1 Verrucomicrobia bacterium ADurb.Bin122 | reverse complement strand
TATTGTTAGGTTTGGTGTCACCGATTTGTTACAATCGGGGGAGGACGGGGCTAAGCCATTGGCGCCGCCGTGCAACCTAAAAAAATTTTGAACGCCCGGGAACAAGGTGCACCGACACTGGTCTGGCCGGCCCCCGCCCTTTGAATTGCAATCCTCAGTCTGACAAAAGCTAGCGGATCTTAAGGGTCGAGCAGCGCGACGAGGACATCGACGTGCAATTGTCGCTGCGTGGTGCCTCGGTAAGTGCCCTTGACTGGCGATACGTCGGCGTAGTCGCGGCCGGTGGCGATGTGGATGTGCCGTCCGGCGACGATCTGGTCGTTGGTCGGGTCGAGGCCGAGCCAGCCGGGGCCGGGCAGAAACACCTCCACCCACGCATGGCTCGCCTGGGCTCCTTTGAGCTCGTCGGCCGGGCCATTGTAAAGGTAGCCGCTGACGTAGCGTGCGGGCAGGCCGATGGTCCGGCACAGGCCGATCATCACGTGGGCGAAATCCTGGCAGACGCCGCAGCGCAGGCGGAGCGCCTCGCGCATGTGCGTGTGAGCGGTGGTGACGGCGGGCTGGTAGCGAAACTCCTTGTTGATAAAATGCATGATCGCGAGCGCGGCCTGCCAGGCATCGGTCTGGGCGCCGACGATTTCGCGGACGAGCGCGGTGAGGTCGCCGCCGACGTCGACGAAGGTGCTCGGCTGGATAAAATCGTAGCAATCGGCGAAACGCGCGCAGTCGCCGAGGGCCGCGAGCGGGCGCGGAGTGGCGGTGGCGTCGAGCGCGGGCGTGTCGGAGGTCTCGACTTCGGAGTGCGCCTCGACGACGAGCTCGGCGTGCGGGGCGGGGACTTCGAAGGTGTGGACGGTGTTGAGGTAGAAATCCAGGCGCGAGCTGAGGCGGGTGGTGGGCTGCACCGAGAGCCGAAACGCGAGGCGGCGCTGCCGCGTGGTGTCGGCGGGTTGGAGGCGGACTTCGTTGAAACTGTCGCGTACCGGCGCGCCGTAGGCGTACCGGGTGCGATGCGTGACTTGCAACTTCATGGGCGCGGCAGGTGGGGCGCGCCGCGTTGCTGTTGTTGCTGCTCCTCCTGCTGGCGGATCTCCTCGTCGGCTTGTTGGGAAAAGGTCTGCGTGATGTAGG
>MWDT01000775.1 GCA_002070825.1 Verrucomicrobia bacterium ADurb.Bin122 | reverse complement strand
TCCGCTGATGGTCATCATGTCGGTGATCGTGGGCGGTTTCATTGGTGCGCTGTTCACCTCGTCGCACCATCTCGTCTTCGGTCCGACCAACTCGATCAGCCTCATCCTGGCCGGGACTATCTACTCGCTGCACGGAGGCGACCTCACGCCGCCGCAGATTGCCCTGCTGCTCGCGCTGCTCATCGGTTTGTTTCAGCTGATTGCCGGGCTGGCGCAGCTCGGCAAGATCACCCAGTTCATCTCCCGCTCGGTGATCATCGGCTACAGCACGGCCATCGGCCTGTTGCTTGCGGCCAACCAACTCCCGCACTTGCTCGGCATGCAGGCGGAGCGGGGGAGCTTCCTCGGCAACCTGATCGCCGCCCTGGTCAACCTGGGACACCTCGACTTCAACATGCCTGCGGCGGCGATGGGCGTGCTCTCGCTGCTCGTGTTCGAGGCTTTCGACCGCTGGGTGCCCAAGATCCCCGCCGAGCTGCTTGGACTCGTGTTGATGGCCGTCATCAGCCGTTTCTTGGGACTGCATGAGCTGGGCATCCGCACGATCGGCGACGAGGGCGCGCTCGCCGTCGTGCTGCCATCCTTCAGCGGGATGCCCCTTGAGTCCGGCGACTGGCAGGTCGTGCCGCCACTGATGGGCGCGGCGCTCGCCGTGGCCATCCTCGGCATGCTGGAGGCGATCTCGATCGGCAAGACGCTCGCCGCCAAATCTGGCCAGCGCCTCGATTCGAACCAGGAGCTCGTGTCCATGGGCCTGGCCAATATCGGCAACAGCCTTTTTGGCGCGATGCCGGGCTCCGCGTCGTTTGCCCGGAGCGGTGCGAACATCAACGCCGGCGCGAAGACCCAGCTCTCGGCCCTCTCCAGCAGCCTCATCGTGTTGGCTGCGCTTTTCTGCGTCGCCCCCTGGATCAACTACATCCCCGTGCCGAGTCTGGCTGCGCATCTGATCCGCATCGGATTTACCATGATCCACCGCGATCAGATCCGCATCGCCTGCCGGGCGACGCGCTCCGATGCCCTGGTGTTTTTCGTCACGCTGATCTCGGCCTTCTTCCTCAAGCTCGACATCGCGATCTACGTGGGCGTGGGCCTGTCGCTGGCGCTGTTTCTGCGGAAGGCGAGTGCGCCT
>MWDT01000774.1 GCA_002070825.1 Verrucomicrobia bacterium ADurb.Bin122 | reverse complement strand
GGACGAGGAGGATCCGCACAAGCTGATCGCCGCCTGGGTGGACAAGCTCGGGATCGCGAAGCAGTTCTGCGCGGTCGCCCTGCCGGGCTCGCAGACCGTTTTCCAGAGCGGTCGCATCATGCACAACGACCCGCGCTCGCCCGAGCAGGTCGCCGCCATGGACATCGCCCAGTTCAACGAGATGGCCGGCGACGAGATGGCGCATGACGTCTTCGCGTTCGACACGCCCTTCGAAATGGGCGTGCGGCGTTACATCATGTCGATGGCGCGCCCCGCCTCGATCCAGGAGGTCATCCAGGCGACGCGCCGCAACCACCTGCGCCCGTCCGATCTGATCGCCGCGCCGGTCGCGCTCTATAACGCGATGGAAGAGTTCGCGGGCCCGCATGAAGAGCCCTACTGTTATGTGAGCATCGGCCATGCGCAGACCGAAGTCGCCGTCGGCGTCAGCAACGGGCTGCTCTTCGCGCGCTCGCTGGCGGCGGGCGGCAAGCTCTTCACCGATGCCGTGGCCCAAGCCACCGGCCTGCCGGCCGTGCAGGCCGAAGTGCGCAAGCATGTCGATTGCGGGCTGCGCGAGAGCGACGCCTGCTGCGAGCCGCTGCGCCTCGCCGCCGACCGCTGGGTCTCGCAGTTCAACGCCTGCATGGGCGTTTATCGCAGCCAGTTCCAAGACCGGAAGTTCACCGTCGCGCGTATCATCATCACCGGCGGCGGCGCCCAGCTCAAGGGACTCAAGGAGTATCTCGCCGCTAAGTTGTTCCTGCCGGTCCAGCACGTCACGGAGTTGCCAGATATCGACGGCGGCTATAAGCCGTATGCGGGTGTTTACGACATGGCCTTTGGCCTCGCGATCTCCGCGATGGAACAGGGCAAGACCACGCTCTCGCTGCTGCCGGGCGACCTCAAAGACGAGGTGGTATTCCGCGAAAAGAAACCGTGGTGGATTGCGGCCGCCGTCTTTCTGACCGGCACCATGGCGCTCTACTCCGCCACCGGCGTCTACCTGTTGAAGCGCGACGGCGCGTTATTGGACGCGGAGCGCGACCAGCTCCGACGGCGCGAGCAGATCGACAAGCGCATCCAAGAGTTTCGCGCGATGCAGGCGATCACCACAACCAACGCCCAGCCG
>MWDT01000773.1 GCA_002070825.1 Verrucomicrobia bacterium ADurb.Bin122 | reverse complement strand
GATGATCGCGGAGGCGAGCTCGCGGGCGCCGGAGTCGGCGGCGCCGAGCACGGCGGCCCAAGGGAGGAGACACAGAATAAGGCGGGGGAGACGTGGTTTCATGCGTTGGCTGGAAGGGAGATGGCGGAATTGCCATCGGTTGGCGTCAGGCTTTCTGCGGCGCCGTGGGGTGGCGAGCTTTTCCGTGGCGTCGACACGCGGGGCGCGGCCCCGGGTTTTCGGTGTAGGGGCGCGCAGACTTGCTGCGCCCTCTGGGTTGCCATCTGCCCCCGAGCGCTCAAACCAGGTCGCAACACGATTGCGCCTCTACGGTGCAGCGTCCGAGCCATCGGCGGCGGCTTTAGGCTGGGTTGACCTTGATCGTGTAGCGGACGCCGTGAGGCGTTTGCAGATGGCTGCGGGCCGCCTATGGATCCCCTGATTCTGTGTTTCGTGCTTCGGGCGTTGCGGCGTCGTACGCGCTGCATCTCGTACTCGTCACGGGCGCGATCCGCTTTGCTCGTGCCTTGCATCCACGCCCGAGTCTATCCAACCCGCCCATAGCCATGAAGATTACGCACAATGCCGCCGCCGAGCGTTTTGAATATGCCCATGAAGGGGCCGTCGCGATTTGTGAGTACCGACGCATCGGCGGGGTCTGGGATTTGTGTCACACTTACGTGCCCGATTCGATGCGGGGGCAGGGAGTCGCTGGGGACCTGGCGCGCGCGACCTTGAACCACGTGCGCGAAGCGGGTGGGCGGGTTCGCCCCTCCTGCTCATACATCCGGGCCTTTATGGAGAGGAACCCCGAGTACGCGCCCTTGCTTGAAGACGGAGCCCCGCGCTCGTAACGGCAGACCGTAAGTGCGTGCCGTAGGGGCGCAGACTTGCTGCGCCCGCTGGGATGCAATCTGCCCCCAGGTTTCAAACCAGGTCGCAACATGATTGCGCCCCTACGAGGGAGCCACTCGGTCGGGAGTGGCCCGTGAGTGTGGCGTCAGGCCGGGTTGACCTTGATCGTGTCTTCGGCGGCCCAGGGCGTGGCGGAAAATTCGATGGCCTCGGCTTCGGCGGCCGCGAGGTAGCGGTGCTCGATGTTGGGCGACATGGTGACGAGGTCGCCGGCTTTCAGTCGGTGGACGGCGGTCTCG
>MWDT01000772.1 GCA_002070825.1 Verrucomicrobia bacterium ADurb.Bin122 | reverse complement strand
GGGCGAACAGAGCGATGTAGGCTCCGGGCTGCCGGCGACGACGGCGGTATGTATCGCCGGGCCCGAGCTCACGAGTGCCAACGCCGAGTCGTCCTACAGAGGCCGGCCCGGCCTGCTCGGCGAGTCTCTCAGGCACGCCGGCATGGCCTCTGCCGCAATAGGCAATTCCGACGACCGAGAGCTGGTGTGTCGGCCCGCCGTGCTAGTCGCCATGGACGCCCGTGCCGCGGTGGCCTGGTCGGATGTTGGCCCTCATACTGCAACCGGCGACGCGCGCGCTCCCTTTGGAGTCGTATGCGATGTTCGCGCCATGGCTGAAGCGGCAGCGGCGATGGACGTTCCGACAGACGCCAAGGCTGCGCCCGTGGCACTGTTCGTGCTGGACATGGGTGATTTCGCCCGCCTGCGAAGGTACTCTGCCAACCTGTCGCCGGGAGCCTACGATGTGCAGCTCGGGCTGTGCTATGAACGCCTTGATGCGCTTTTGGCAGAGCTGGAGAGGGTTATCGGGCCTCCTTCCGAGCAGCTGGCCTACGTTCTTGTCTCTCCGTCCTCTGTGTCGGGGCTGGCGCCGGTGGCCATCGCAGGCTGGTCGTACGGAGCTGGTCTGCTCACAAGCCCAACTACGCGTCGAACCGGGCTCGTGACCAACCTGGACATCGCTCCGACGATCCTTGCGGGGTTAGGCGTCGATCTGGCCTGGGAATGCGATGGCACGCCCATGACCCAGGCGGCAGCTGCGAGCGCGCAGGCGCGAAGGCTGCCGGGCTCGGCGGGCGAGGCAGACACGCCTGGCGGGTCGACGGACCACGTGGCGCTGGTCATGCTCATGGAGCAGTCGCTGGTTGAGGCGGCACAAGCCCGCGGGCCTGTTCTCCGCCTTTTCATCGGGCTTCTTGTTGCAGCAGTCTTTGCGCTGCTGGGAATGATCGTGCTTAATGGCCGTGTGCCCAGGTGGGCGGTGCAGCCGGTGCGGGCACTCCTAGTTGCGTCAGGCAGCGCGCCCCTTGTGCTGCTGGCGGGGCCGGTAGTTGGGATCCACGGCGCAGTTTGGCCCAGCATCCTGCTCATAGCAGGGTGTGCGGCGACGGCGCTTTTGGTGGTGCGCGTGTCTGGCTCGGCGGCGCGGTCGGT
>MWDT01000771.1 GCA_002070825.1 Verrucomicrobia bacterium ADurb.Bin122 | reverse complement strand
TAAACCCCGATAAAAATCATGAACACTTCAATTGCTTCCATTCTTGAGTACAAGGGCTCGCATGTTTTCTCGGTGCCATCGGTGGCGAGTGTGGCCGGGGCGGTGCGCGAGATGAATCGTTATCGGACCGGCGCGATCCTGGTGATCGACGGCGGACGGTTGATGGGCATTTTCACGGCGCGCGATGTGTTGAAACGCGTGATCGCCGAGGAGCGCAATCCTGAGGCGACGCCGGTGCACGAGGTGATGACGACCGATGTCTGCGTGGGCACGCGGGAGACCACGATTGAGGAGACGATGGATATTTTCGAGCTGCGGCATTGCCGGCACCTGCCGGTGGTCGATGGCGACCGGGTGATCGGAGTGGTGTCCATCGGAGACATCTCCCGGTGGTGCGCGATGGCGCAGCGGGCGGAATCGGAATCGATGCGGGCATTCATTTCCACCGGACTGGCGACCTGAGCGTCGCGTGTCCATGAGGTGGAGTATCGGGGCTCCGCCGCCGGAGGTATCCGACGGCGGAGAGAGTGCTTTTGATTTTGCGCCCCGGGCGGGATTTGTCTTCTTCGGCGCGATGAAACTTCCGACCGCCCGTTTTGTGATTGCACGGACCATGGAGCGCATGGCCGGGCTTTATGGACAACCGGTATTCGATGAGTGGGCGCTGCTGGTGCCCGGGGCGGGGATGGGCGGAGTGCCGGCTTACGAGGGGCCGCGGGCCGATGAGTTCCGGGCGCAGTTGCCGAAGGATGCGCAGCCGATCCTGGCGCGTCTGGCGGGGCAGAAGCTGGCGCTGGGCGGTTTCGAATTTGCGGCGCAGGGCGAGGGCACTCACCTCGATGCAATCATGCAGGTGGGTGAAGGCGCCTTTCTGGTCTGCAACAACACGCGAAAGTCGATGACGGAGATCCGTGCCGACGCGCGCTGGTTGAAGGCGCAGACGGCGTTTGTGGAGCTGAGCGAGCTGTTCCGCGTCGATCCGCTGCTGGGTTAACCGACCAGTCCGGCGCCGACGAAATAGGCGTACGCGGCGAGAAACGGCCAGCCGAGCCAGCGTGGCAGGCGGCCCAGTGTGGCGAGGCAGAGGAAGTGCGCCAATGCGGCGCCGATGAGCAGCAGGAGCCCGGTTTGCAGGTG
>MWDT01000770.1 GCA_002070825.1 Verrucomicrobia bacterium ADurb.Bin122 | reverse complement strand
GCTGTCGCAGGACGACTACGCGGCGCTGGCCGGCGAGGGACTGAGCGGCGTGACGGTTTTCCAGGAGACCTACGACCCGGCGGCGTACCGGCGGTTTCACCTCGCGGGGCGCAAGGCCGACATGCCGTGGCGCCTGGAGACGCCGGACCGGATCGGCGCGGCCGGCGTGAAGAAGGTGGGACTGGGCGTGCTCTACGGGTTGAGCGACTGGCGCACCGACGCGTGGTTCGTGGGGCTGCACCTGCGGCACCTCGAGCGCCGCCACTGGCGCACGCGCTACAGCATCTCGTTTCCCCGGCTGCGCCCGCATGCCGGCGCGGAGATCGAGATCGTGCCGACGAGCGAGCGCGACCTCGTGCAGGCGTTTTGCGCATACCGGCTTTTCAGCCGGGAGGTGGAGCTCACGCTCTCCACGCGCGAGAGCCCGGCGTTTCGCAACCATGCGATCCGGCTCGGCGTCAACTCGATGAGCGCGGGCGCGCGCACCAATCCGGGCGGCTACGCGGCGGGCGCGGAGTCGCTGGAGCAGTTTGCCATCAACGACGGGCGCTCCTGCGAGGAGGTGACCGCGCACCTGCGCAGCCAGGGTTTCGAGCCGGTTTGGAAAGACTGGGACGCGAGCTACGACGGCGCGGCGCTGGCCGCCTCGGCCTGAGCCATGAGCCTGACGCCACAGGAACGGGAACGCTACGCGCGGCATCTTGCGTTGCCGGGCTTCGGCGAGCGTGCACAGGAGCGGCTGCGGGCCGGGCGCGTGCTGGTGATCGGCGCGGGCGGGCTGGGCAGCCCGGCGCTGCTCTACCTCGCGGCGGCGGGCGTGGGGCGGATCACGATCGTCGATGCGGACTGCGTGGCGCTCTCGAATTTGCAGCGGCAGGTGTTGTACGCATCGGCCGAGGTGGGTGAGCCGAAGGCGGAGGCGGCGGCGCGGCGCTTGCGGGCACTAAATGAGTGCGTGGAAGTGGTGCCGCGCGTGGAGCGTTTCGAGCGCGGTAATGCCCTCGCGCTCGTGGGCGACTGCGACGTGGTGCTCGATTGCTCGGACAATTTTGCCACGCGCTACCTGGTGAACGATGTCTGCGTGCAGGCCGGGCGCCCGTTTGTGCACGGCTCGGTGCAGGGCTTCACGGGCCAGATG
>MWDT01000769.1 GCA_002070825.1 Verrucomicrobia bacterium ADurb.Bin122 | reverse complement strand
AGCCGCAGGCCAGCGAGGCGAAAGTGAGCAGGGTTCGTAGGTACATGTTTAAGTAGGGCAACGGCACAAAAAGGTTAAGTGGGGCGACGTGCCACGCATGCGATTGCGCGAGGCACCTCACGGTCAATCACGGCAGCACCGTGTATTTGAAATTGCGGAAGCGCACTTCGCCCGCACCGGCGGCGAGGAGCGTCGGCCGCAGGCTCAGGAAGCCGTCGGCGACGTTGTGGTGGTAGCCGGAGACCTCGATCTGCATCCAGTGTTTTGTCCACTGCACGCCGTCGGCGCTGTACCAGAGCGTGACGACGTGGCGGTCGTTGCGCAGGCGCAGGAAATAGTGGCGGCCGACTGAGGCCGGCTTGGGAAACGGCGTGATGTCGCCCTTGCGGTATTCGAGCATCTGATCCTTGGAGAAGCCGATGCCGGCAAAGAGCCGCTCGCTGTAAAACACCAACAGGCCGCCGGTCGCGCCCTCGTCGCTGTCGATTTCCACCTGCATCTCGTAGGCATGGTCGCCGCAGACGGCGCTCAGGCGCGTGCCATCCTTGGGCGACGTGCCGGTGGCCTTCACGACCAGGGCGCCGTCCTCGTAGCGGGACACCTCGGTGGGCGTGCCCGCCGGATGGAAGAAACTCCACTGCGTGCCGAGCTTCGACGCGCCGAAATCGTCGGACAACGCGATGCCATGCGGCACCGCCTCGCCGCCGCGCGGCATCGGGATGGGGCGCGCCACATCGTAGCCGGAGGCTTTCACCCAGCCGTCGTCGGTCCACTCGACCGGCTCAAGGAGCGTCTGGCGGCCGAGGTTGTAGTAGCCGTTTTCGTAGGCGTGGTACACGAGGTACCACTGCTTGCCGTCGGGGCCCTCGACGAGCGTGGCATGGCCGCGCGACCACCATTTCTCCGAGGCGGAGGCGGTGCGCACGACGGGGTTGTAGGGCGAGTTTTCCCAAGGGCCGTCGATGCTCTTCGAGCGCGCCATGATCACCATGTGGCTGGTCGCCGGGCCGGCCGTGCCGCCCTCCGCGAGCACCATGTAGTAGTAGTCGCCGCGGCGCATGACCTTCGGGCCTTCCTGGGCAAACGTCTCCACTTCCCAGTGCTCGGGGTATTTCCAACCGTCGTAGACCTTCTTCACGG
>MWDT01000768.1 GCA_002070825.1 Verrucomicrobia bacterium ADurb.Bin122 | reverse complement strand
GCGAAGTGAGCGCCTCGCTTACGTGGCGGCGGGCGGCGTCTCGCGCAGCCAGTCGCGGAAGCCGCGTGCGAGCGTGCTGAGGTGCTGGCCGGGGTAGGTGAGCAGCCGGAAGGTGCGGTGGAGTTTCCGCCGTAGCGCGAGCTCGGCGAGCCGCCCCGTGGCCAGATCGCGCGCGACGGTGTGGCGCGAGAGCAGCGCCAGGCCCATCCCGGCGACCACGCCCTCTTTGATGGCCTCGATCCCGCCAAACTCGGCCGTGCCGGCCAGCCGTGGGATGCGGGCGAGCAGGGCCTCGCTCTGTTCGCG
Organism: Verrucomicrobia bacterium ADurb.Bin122; assembly: GCA_002070825.1. Taxonomy (GTDB): domain Bacteria; phylum Verrucomicrobiota; class Verrucomicrobiia; order Opitutales; family Opitutaceae; genus MWDT01. The sequence continues at coordinate 835 of MWDT01000768.1, read as the reverse complement.
CGTGCCCGAGCCGCGTTCGCGCAACAGCCAGCGTGTGCCGGCGAGCTGGCGCGGCGTGATAGGCTGGGGCAGTCGGGCCAGTGGATGCGATGGCGCGGCGACGATCACGAGTTCGTCGTCGGCCCAGCGTTCGGCGTCGAGGTCGGCGGGCACGGCGCCCGATTCGATGAGCCCGAGGTCGATGGCGCCGGCGCGCAGGGCCCCGGCGATGTCGGCCGAGTTGGCAATGGTGAGCTCGACGGTCGTTTCGGGGTGCTGCGTGGCAAACGCCGGGAGCAACGGCGGCAGGCAGTAGTTGCCGATGGTGAGACTGCATCCGATGCGGAGCCGCCCGACGAGGCGTCCGGCCTCGCCGCGCGCGGAGGCCAGCCACTCCTCGGCGCCTTTCACCAGGCCCTCCGCGCCGGACAGCAGGCGGCGCCCGCGGTCGTTGAGTTGCAGCCCGTGACCGGCCCGCACGAAGAGCGGGCCGCCTGCTGCGCGCTCCAGCGAGGCCAGCGCCATGCTGGCCGCCGAGCGTGTGAGGGCGCTGCGCGTGGCCGCCTCCGCCAGACTGCCGGCGCGTGCGGTGGCGACGAAGATTTCGAGCTGCCGGAGGGTGATGTCCATTGTTCAATCAGATTGAACGATCGGTTTAGGAGAATCAATCCAGTCGATGCTCCGTTTCTGGTATGCTCGGTGGCATGGCGACTCCGACCACTCAGGCTCCTTTCAATCGTCCGGCCCTCGCAGGCTGGCTCGCGCTCGCGGCGTGTGCGGCCGTGTTGCACGCTCCGCCGGCGGTGGCGCTGGTCGCCGGTGCGCTGGCGGCATGGCTGCTGGGCAATCCGGTGCG
>MWDT01000767.1 GCA_002070825.1 Verrucomicrobia bacterium ADurb.Bin122 | reverse complement strand
AAGTCCGTTGGTGCAGGCCTTGCTCGCGCCGACTTCCGCACAGCCCAAATTGATCCGCGCGCTCCTTGAGCAGGACGATGAGCGCCTGCTGCCCATCCTCGAAGCGTGGCGCTCCGGCGAAGTCTTTTTATACACGGCCGACGGGCAACGCGTCCCGTTCGTCCTTTCGGCAAACGCCCGCGCCGATGGCACGCGTGAGGCACTCGTGGTCGAGACAGGCAGGCCCCTCGCCGATGCGCAAGGGCAGCCGCTGCACTTTCAAGCCGGTACGCTCACGCCGCTCGACACCAACGCCGCCATCCGACGCGCGATTCGCGATGTCACCGAGGTCGCCGGGCTCAGCGCTCCGTCGTCCGACACGCGCCGCGCCGCCGCCGAGCGTCTCGGCCAGTCGCAGCGTGCCGAGCATCTGCCGCTGTTGCAGGCCCGCGCCGAGCGGGAGCAGTCGCCCGAAGTTCGGGCTGCGTTGGCCGATGCCATTGCCCTGGTCCAAGTGAAGCACGGCGACCTGCAGGCGCAGCTCGGCGCCCTGCGCGTGCTCAAGGCCAGCCACCACCTCGGCGTGTTGACGCAGCTCAAGGAGCTGGTGGCCAAAGCCTCGGCCACGCCAGGCAAGGTGCCGCCCACGCTGGTCGAGGCCGCGCGCAGCACGATCACCACGACGGAGAATTATTTTTTCTGGGTAAACTTTTTCGGCACGCTTTTCCGCGGCTTCAGCCTCGGCTCCGTGCTGCTCGTCACCGCGCTCGGACTCGCCATCACCTACGGGTTGATGGGCGTGATCAACATGGCGCACGGCGAGGTCATGGTCGTGGGCGCCTACGCGACCTACATGACGCAGACGGTGTTTGCGCGTGTCTTCGGCGCGGAGAGCAGCGCCTTTCACTACTACTTCATCGCGGCGCTTCCGGTGGCGTTCCTTTCCGCCGCGCTGGTCGGTGCGGTGTTGGAGCGCGGCATCATCCAGTGGCTCTACAAGCGGCCGCTGGAGAGCCTGCTCGCCACCTGGGGCGTGTCGCTCGTGCTCCAGCAGGCGTTTCGTACGATCTTCGGCGCGTCCAACGTGCCGATCGCCACGCCGTGGTACCTCATGGGCAACACCACGTGGCACGACATCATTTTCGCCTACAACCGCGTCTTC
>MWDT01000766.1 GCA_002070825.1 Verrucomicrobia bacterium ADurb.Bin122 | reverse complement strand
CCTACATCACGCAGACCTTTTCCCAACAAGCCGACGAGGAGATCCGCCAGCAGGAGGAGCAGCAACAACAGCAACACGGCGCGCCCCACCTGCCGCGCCCATGAAACTGCAAGTCATGCATCGCACCCGGTACGCCTACGGCGCGCCGGTGCGCGACAGTTTCAACGAAGTCCGCCTCCAGCCTGCCGACACCACGCGGCAGCGGCGCCTCGCCTTCCGACTCGCGGTGCAGCCCGCCACCCGACTCGCCTCGCGCCTGGATTTCTACCTCAACACCGTCCACACCTTCGAAGTCCCCGCCCCGCACGCCGAGCTCGTCGTCGAGGCGCACTCCGAAGTCGAGACCTCCGACACGCCCGCGCTCGACGCCACCGCCACTCCGCGCCCGCTGGCGACGCTGGGCGACTGCGCGCGCTTCGCCGATTGTTACGATTTCCTCCAGCCGAGCACCTTCGTCGATACCGGCGGCGATCTCACCGCGCTCGTCCGCGAGATCGTCGGCGCGCAACCCGACGCCTGGCAGGCGGCGCTCGCCATCATGCGCTTCATCCACGGCGGATTTCGCTACCAACCGGATGTCACCACCGCCCACACGCATATGCGCGAGGCGCTCCGGCTGCGCTGCGGCGTCTGCCAGGATTTCGCCCATGTGATGATCGGCCTGTGCCGCACCGTCGGACTGCCCGCGCGCTACGTCAGCGGCTATCTTTACAATGGCCCGGCCGACCAGCTCAAAGGCGCTCAGGCCAGCCACGCGTGGGTGGAAGTGTTTCTGCCCGGCCACGGCTGGCTCGGCCTCGATCCGACCAACGACCAGATCGTCGCCGGCCGGCACATCCACATCGCCACCGGCCGCGACTACGCCGACGTATCGCCAGTCAAGGGCACTTACCGAGGGACGACACAGCGAGAATTACACATCGAAGTCCTCGTCGCCCTCCTCGGGCCTTAAAGTACGCTAAGTTTTTAGCATACTGAGGATTGCTGTTAAAGGCCGGAAGACCGGCCAGACCAGTCTCTGTGCGCCTTGTTCCGGGGCGTTCAAAATTTTTTTAGATTGCACGGCGGCGCCAATGGCTTAGCCCCGTCCTCCCCCGATTGTAACAAATCGGTGACACCAAACCTAACAATAAGACTGAAAC
>MWDT01000765.1 GCA_002070825.1 Verrucomicrobia bacterium ADurb.Bin122 | reverse complement strand
CTCAGTGGCAGCCGCAGCCATCGCCGCAGCAGCAGCCCGACTTGGGCTCCGGGTTCTTGCACTTGTGGAGCATGAGCGGATTGCCGTCCGGATCGCTCAGGAAAAGCATGAAGCAAACCGGCGTCTCGGTCGGCGGATGGAAGGTCACGCCCGCCTTCTTCAGCGTCTCCACCGCCGCATCGATGTCCTCGACTTCGAGGCTCAAGCAAACGCCGCCGGAGGTGGACTTCCACTCGGGCGCGACGTTGCCGATCGCAAGTGTGCCGGTGCCGATGCTGTACTCGATCCAGGCCGTTGTTTCGTCGCCCCAGAGGAACGAAGGCGTCAGCCCCAGCACCTCCTCGTAGAAATGGCGCGCGCGTTTGATGTCGGTGACCGGATAGCCGGTGAAGGCGATGTCTAGGATTTTCATGTTTGGAAAGTCTCAGTCCACATCGATGGCGCGACCGCCCTCGCGTTTATCGTAGCTGCGGAAGGCGAACATCGTCTCGCTGTCCATGATGCCGTCGAGCTTCAGAAGCTGATCGGTGATGAGGCTCTCGATGCGATCGAGCGACTCGCACTTAACCATGACGAGCAAATCGTAACGCCCGGAGACGGAGTACACCTCCGACACGCCAGCGATGTCGAGAATCGCCTCGGCGGTACCCGTGACTTTGCGGTGGTCGATTTTGAGCAGGAGGATGGCGGTGTTCATGGGATGGACGGCTTAATGGCCGTCTTTTCCCATCTTTTCCAGATCTTGCTCCAACTGTTTTTGCCGGCGGTTGGGCTTGCGCATCTCGGATTTGGTAAGGGGCACGCTCGGCAGGGATCGCATATCGGCATCGACCTTGCGCTGCGCCTTCTTTCGGGCCTGTTCGCGGCTCATATCGGGATTCTCAGCTTGGAGTCGGCGAGACTCGGCACGCACCCGCGCATCATACTCGGCACGCGAGTATTGGCCCGGGACAGATGACGGGCCGGGGTGCGAACGGCTGGAGGTGCAGCCGGAAAATGCGCCCGACGCCATGGAGACGAGGGCCAACGATACCAGAACGGGGGATATTTTCATAAAGGGGAACGGTCCCCGTGGCTGGCTGCCAAGGGGTGCGGGCATAACAACACCCGAGGCGATTCCCCTTCAAAAAATCAAAGAATCAGGTC
>MWDT01000764.1 GCA_002070825.1 Verrucomicrobia bacterium ADurb.Bin122 | reverse complement strand
CCCGGTTACACGCCGGACCTCGACTGCTACCTGCGCAACGGTGGCTACGAAACCCTCAAAAAGGCCGTCACCCGCGCGCCCGCCGACCTCATCGAAGAGGTGAAAAAATCCGGCCTGCGCGGCCGCGGCGGCGCAGGTTTCCCCACCGGCGTGAAGTGGAGCCTCGTCGACCGCAAGAGCGGCAAGCCCATCTACCTCATCGTCAACTGCGACGAGTCCGAGCCCGGCACCTTCAAGGACCGTTACCTCGTGCACCAGGACCCGCACCAGTTGATCGAGGGCATCATGATCACCTGCTTCGCCAATAACGTGAAGCAGGCCTACATCTACATCCGCGGCGAGTTCCCGCACGGCGCCCGCATCCTCGAAAAAGCCATCGCCGAGGCCCGCGCGAAAAACTTCGTCGGCCCCGACATCCTCGGCACCGGCTACAGTTGCGAAATCTACGTGCACCGCGGCGCCGGCGCCTACATCTGCGGCGAGGAAACCGGCCTGATCGAGTCCATCGAAGGCAAGCGCCCCTACCCGCGCATCAAGCCCCCGTTTTTCCCGGCGGTCCTCGGCCTCTACCAGTGCCCGACCATCGTCAACAACGTCGAGACGCTCTGCCACGTCCGCCACATCGTCGAGATGGGCGGCGAGGCCTACGCCAAGGTCGGCACGCCCAACAACAGCGGCACGCGCCTCATCGGCGTCTCCGGCCTCGTGCAACGCCCCGGCTACTACGAAATCGAGTCCGGCAAAATCACCCTCGGCCAGTTGCTCCACGACATCTGCGGCGGCCCGCTGCCCGGCCGCACCTTCAAGGCCATCATCCCCGGCGGCTCCTCCGCCAAAATCCTGCGCTGGGGCGAGACCTTTAAGATCAAACAAAAGGACGGCTCCACCGTCGAGTGGAGCGTGGCCGACATCCCCATGGACTTCGATTCGTTTGCCGCCTGCGGCACCATGGGCGGCTCCGGCGGCGTGATCGTCATGGACGACAGCGTCAGCATGGTCGAAGCCCTCGCCAACGTCATCGCCTTCTACGCCCACGAGAGCTGCGGCCAGTGCACGCCCTGCCGCGAAGGCTCCCAGTGGATCAAAAAAATCACCGCCCGCATGGTCCACGGCGAAGCGCGCACCGAGGACGCCCCGCTGCTCAAGA
>MWDT01000763.1 GCA_002070825.1 Verrucomicrobia bacterium ADurb.Bin122 | reverse complement strand
GCGCGAGCCAGGAAGGTTGAGCGCCACGCGATCCACCACGATCCCCGCGCGAATCATATCGGCCAACCGCCCGTAATGATCTTTGTGGAAATGTGTAAGAACGACCAATGCCAACCGCTTGATCTGGTGCTTTTGTAGGTACGCCAGAGCGGTCCCAGGTGCGTCGACCGCGTCGGCCGCATCGATGAGCGCATACGTACCGTCGGGCAACGACAGCAGATGACAGTCCGCCTGCGCCTCCCCCGGACATACGTTGATCATCGTCCAACGCGTCACCGACGGACGCCCCAGCCAAAACTTGGCCGCAGCAGCACCTGCTAGCGCGAGGGCCGAGACAACGAGAAAGCTCCGACGCGTGGAGAGGGCGCACATAAAAGACGCCGATGAGGGCCCAAGCTAGGCGCATTGGCAAGCGTAGCAGTTACAAGCCATTTGAGGCGCTCATGTGAGCCGGGCCAGGCGAGTTGCGCGAGCCTCCGCTTCGTGCACCATGTGCGTCCAAGCCCTCCCCCACATGACGTCGCCCACTCTCGTCCGCTCCCTCGCCGGCCTGATCGGCTGGCTCGCGCTCACGGCCGTCGCGGCAGCCATCGGAGGCTACGCGTCGGCGCACGCGGGGAGTTTTTATCAACAACTCGTCCGGCCCGACTGGGCTCCGCCTGCGTGGCTATTCGGTCCTGTATGGAGCGCGCTCTACCTGATGATGGCGCTCGCCGCGTGGCTCGTCTGGCGTCAGGGCGCCGCGCGGCGGACCACCAACGCCCTCGTACTTTATCTCGTGCAACTGGCCACCAACGCCCTCTGGCCGTGGCTGTTTTTCGCCTGGCGCGATGGCGCCGCCGCGTTTGCCGAAGTGCTGCTCCTGTGGGGCCTGATCCTCGCCACGCTGCTCGAATTCTGGCGCGTGCGCCCGCTCGCCGGCGCACTCCTGATTCCCTACCTCATCTGGGTCAGCTTTGCCTCCGTCCTCACCTGGGCGACCTGGCAACGCAACCCGCAGCTCCTGTCCTGACGCGGACCACCTGTCCCGAGCGCCCGATCAGCACGCCGCGCCCCCGGCGTCGCCAGTCCGGTGGGTGCGCCAAAAGGGGTCTGGTTTTAGGTTTTAATATCGGACAACCAACCAGCCGTCAGAAAACGATCACGGA
>MWDT01000762.1 GCA_002070825.1 Verrucomicrobia bacterium ADurb.Bin122 | reverse complement strand
GCTCACCTGCGAGCCCGCCAAGGTGCTGCCGATGGCGCAGCGTTACTTCCTGTTCTGAAACGCCTGCACATTCCTCTTCCGTGCAACTCATCTCTCAACGCGTGGCGGCGCCCGATCTGGCACTGCCGGAAATCCCGCTGCAACTGGAGCGGCTCAAGCTCGCCAAGCGCCGCTGGCGCGCCACGGCCGAGGACGGCGCGGAGTTTGGCGTGGAGCTGGCCGCGCCGCTCGCCGACGGCGACACGCTTTGGCAGACGTCGGCCGCGCGCTATGTCGTCCGCCAGTCTCCCGAGCCGCTGCTGGAGATCACACTTGCGTTGGAGCCGGCGGCCGCGGCGGCCATCGGCTGGGCCATCGGCAATCTGCACCTTGAGCTCTCGGCGGGTGGAGGACGGATGCTGACCGTGGACGATCCCGCCACGCGGCAGTTGCTCGACCGGCTCGGCATCGCCTACCGCGAGGTGCAGGAAAAGTTTCGCGCCGGACGTTTTGAGTGGAGCGACGGCGAGCTGACCTTTCGCACAAATGACCTCGGGCCAAGCCATCGCCACTGATCCTGCCTGGATCTGCGGGCTGCTCCAGCTCAACGACTCGTTTTTCCCGACGGGTGCGTATGCGCACTCGTTTGGGCTGGAGAGTCTGGCACAGGCCGACGTCGTGCGCGACCGCGCCACGCTGCGCGAGTTTGTGTTTCGAGCGGTGCTGCCGTCGCTGCGTTACCTGGAGCTGCCGCTGGCGCGTCACGCGGGGCAGGCGTTCTTGGCGGCGGACTGGAGCGAGATTGAGTCGCTGAGTTTTTTGTCGGCGGCGACGAAGGCGGCGCGCGAGCTGAGGCAGGCGTCGGAGGCGATCGGCCGGCAGCGCGCCGAGCTGGTGGCCAACCTGCGGCAATCCGAGCTGGCGCGCGAGTATCTGCGCCGGGCGCAGGCGGGTGGCTGGCCGTTTTCCTCGTCGATCTCCGCCGCGCTTGAGGGCGTGGCACTGGGTGCGCCGCCCGAGGCGGTGGCCAGTGCGATCTACTACGCGAGCGCGGCTGGCGTGTTGGCGGCGGCCATGAAGCTCCTGCGCATCGGACAAAACGCCAGCCAGTCGCTGCTCACCGAGGCGCTGGCCGAGGCGCCGCACCTCATTGCGGCGTCGCAGCAGGTGGCGCGCG
>MWDT01000761.1 GCA_002070825.1 Verrucomicrobia bacterium ADurb.Bin122 | reverse complement strand
GCCAAGCTTCGCCTCGATGCCGCCGACGGCCTCTACACACTCGCTTCGGATCTCGCGCCCGGCGAACACACCGTCGAGGTGGTCCGCGTGACCGAGGCCATGCTCGGCCAGCCGCGTTTTCACGGATTTATCCTGGCGGCCGATGGTGCCGTGCTTCCCTGGGGCCGCGAGCCCGACCGCCGCATCCTCTTCGTCGGGGATTCCATCACCTGCGGCTACGGCGTGGAGGTGGACGACCCCAACTTGCCGTTCACCGCCGCGACGGAGAACTTCTGCGACAGCTACACCGGCCTCACCGTCGAGGCCCTCCAGGCCGATTACTGCGTCGTATCGCGCTCCGGCATCGGCATGGTGCGCAACTATGACGGCCCTTTCGACGGCAGCCCCGATGCGATGCCCGCGATCTATCCCCGGCTTTTCTTCCAGTCGGAGACGCCACGGTGGGATGCCACCCGCTTCGTTCCGCAGGTCATCTGCATCAATCTTGGGACAAACGATTTTAGCACCGCTGGTGTGAATGTGGACCGCTACGTCGCCGCCTACCGTGAGTTCGCCGCCGGTTTGCTCACTCAGTATCCGGATGCCCGACTCGTGCTCCTGCAGGGCCCGATGAATAACAGCGACGCGCTGCGCGATGCCCTGCGCCGCGTGGAGGCGGCCCTGTCCGAGAAGTTTGCCGGGCGCGTGTCGTTCCTTGAGCTCACCGCGCAGGGGAAGCTCGGATTCGGCGCGTCGTACCACCCCAGCCGGGCGCAGTCGCGCCTCAATGCCACCGAGCTGACCGCGTACCTCTCGAAGCTGATGGGCTGGTAAACGGGTTGCCTGTGCCGCCGGTGGCCACGTGCACCGGCGGACGGTCTTTGGGTTGCTCCGGTTTGGCGACGTCACATCGGGGTGCGTTTCTCGCTAAGAAATGTGGCGGTCGTGCGTTTCCCTTTTGGCTGAACAACGAAAGGAAACCCCATGACACTCTTCTCCACGCATTATCTGGTCCCGGCCACCGTTGCGCTCTCCGCCCACGTGGCCGTTTTCTTCGGCTTTCGCGAAAATTCGGTGGGCCCTTCAAACGGCGATTCGGCCGATGGCCCCGAGGTGTCCTGGGCGCCGCTGCCCCTGTTGAAGGTCGTCGAGCTGGAGCCGCCGGAGGCCGCCGATTC
>MWDT01000760.1 GCA_002070825.1 Verrucomicrobia bacterium ADurb.Bin122 | reverse complement strand
AGCGGGATGTCGACATCGTGGCGGAAGGCTTCCAGCCCGCCCTGCCGGATCGTGCAGATAATGTAGTCGGCATCCGCGACGGCACGGCGGCGGTCGGTGGTGGCGACGATCTTGGCCGGCAGCTTGTTGGCGGCGATGTCTCGGCGGCAAAGTTGCGCGACCATGTCGAGGTTGCGCTGCGAGATGTCCGTGAAGGCAAAGACGGTGTCGGCGAGCTGGGGCACCGCGAGGATGTCCTGCATGAGCCGGCGGGTAAACCCGATGGAGCCGGCCCCGATCATTGCGATTTTGATGGGCATGGGAGGTGGTGGTCGAGCGAGGGGCGCGGCGGGTGCGTCGCGCGGGCTGGATGCTCTCATGCCCGCGCTCGTCCAGCAAGGGGCGGAACGGACGGCTTGGGGTCGTTTTGTGAAAACAAGCGCGCCCGCGTGGAGGCGCGGGCGCGAGGTGAATGACGGTGCCTCGGGGTGGCGGTCACCAGTGGGCGTACTCGCCTTTTTTGAGACTGTGGACGAAGGCGACGAGCAGGCGCACGGTGTTTTCCACGTCCTGCAGGTCGACGATTTCGCTGGGCGTGTGCATGTAGCGCAGCGGCACGCTGACCAGGCCGGTGGCGACGCCGCCGCGGCCCATCTGGAGTGCGCGCGCATCGGTGCCGGTCGGCCGCGGGTCGGCCTCGATCTGGTAGGGCATCTTCAATTTTTCGGCGCAGGCGACGAGGCGATCGAAGATGACGGGGTTGATGTTGGGGCCTCGGCAGATCATCGGGCCGCCGCCGAGTGTGAACTCGCCATATTTGCGGTTGTCGCAATCGGGATGGTCCGTCGCATGGCCGACATCGACGGCGATCGCGATGTGCGGGTTGACCGAATAGACGGCCGTCGTCGCGCCGCGCACGCCGATTTCCTCCTGCGTGGTGGCGACGCTGACGACGCGGGCGGCGAGCTTTTTGCGCTGGCTGGCCAGGCGCACGAGGACTTCGCCGGAGATGTATGCGCCGACCTTGTTGTCGAAGGCGCGTGCGGTGCAGATGGAGCCGTGCAGCACCTCAAACTCGTGGTCGTAGGTGGCGACATCGCCGAGGCTCACGCGTGCGAGGGCCTCCTCCTTGGACCGCGCGCCGATGTCGATCCACAGGTCGTGGAGCTCGGGCACTTT
>MWDT01000759.1 GCA_002070825.1 Verrucomicrobia bacterium ADurb.Bin122 | reverse complement strand
GGCGGGCTCCACGCGGAAGGCGCGGCGGCGGGCGTACTCGGCCTGTTTGCCTTCGTTCCACTGCTGGACGGGGCGCAGGTAGCCGACGACGCGCGAATAGACTTCGCTGTCCTTGCCGCAGTTGGGGCACTTGAAGTGCTCGCCGGAGAGGTAACCGTGCTCCGGGCACACGCTGAAGGTGGGCGTGAGCGAGAAGTAGGGCAGGCGGTAGCCGCTGGCGATGCGGCGCACGAGGTTCTTCACCGCCTGCGGATCGGCGATGCGCTCGCCGAGGAAGAGGTGGATGACGGTGCCGCCGGTGTAGCGCGTTTGCAGGTCGTCTTGGTGGTCGAGCGCCTCGAAGAGGTCGTCGGTCTGGTTGACGGGCAGGTGCGTGGAGTTGGTGTAAAACGGTTTCGCGCCGGAGGGGACATCCTCTTCGTTGGCGGCGAGGATGTCGGGGTAGTGCTCCTTGTCTTTTTTGGCGAGGCGGTAGCTGGTGCCCTCGGCGGGGGTGGCTTCGAGGTTGTAGTGGTTGCCGGTCTCCTTCTGGTAGCGCACGAGGCGCTCGCGCATGAAGTCGAGGGTGCGGGTGGCAAAGGCGTGGCCTTCGGGCGAGGCGATGCCGGGGAGGCCGAGGTTGACGCAGGCTTCGTTCATGCCGACGAGGCCGATGGTGCTGAAATGGTTTTTCCAGTAGGCGCCGAAGCGCTGGTGCATGTTGCGCAGATAGTAGCTGGTGTACGGGTAGAGGCCGGCGCCGGTGAGGCGCTCGAGGAGCTTGCGTTTGAGCTCCAGGCTGTCGCGGGCGACGTCCATGAGGCGGGCGAGGCGCTCGCGGAAGGCGGTCTCGCGGGCGGAGAACGGGAGGTCGGCGGCGACGTCGCGGCGGGCGAGGTAGCCGAGGCGCGGGAGGTTGATGGTGACGACGCCGACGGAGCCGGTGAGCGGGTGCGCGCCGAAGAGGCCGCCGCCGCGCTTTTCGAGCTGGGTGTTGTCGATGCGGAGGCGGCAGCACATGGAGCGCGCGTCCTCGGGCTTCATGTCGGAGTTGATGAAGTTGGAGAAATAGGGGACGCCGTAGCGGCCGGTCATCTCCCAGAGGCCCGCGAGGTTGGGGTTTTCCCAGTCGAAGTCGGGCGTGAGGTTGATGGTGGGAATGGGGAACGTCATCACGCGGCCGCGGGC
>MWDT01000758.1 GCA_002070825.1 Verrucomicrobia bacterium ADurb.Bin122 | reverse complement strand
TGGGTGCGCCAAAAGGGGTCTGGTTTTAGGTTTTAATATCGGACAACCAACCAGCCGTCAGAAAACGATCACGGAAGCCCCCCGTGGCGAAGGCCGTAAAGCCTTCGTGGATCGCAACCACCGCCCCATCCTGCCATTCGTGCCCATTCGTGTAATTCGTGGATTTCCCCGTCGCTACCGTGGCTGCGGAGCGTGCCGCAGAAGGCTGGCTTGCGTGCGGGGCGCCGGGCTGCACGGTGGACAGTTTCATGGCGCTTTTCTCCTTCCTCGATCTCTCGCATGCCTTCGGCGGTCCGCCGGTGTTTGACCACGTCAACTTCCAGGTCGATGCCGGGGAACGCGTCTGCTTGATCGGCCGCAACGGCGCCGGCAAATCGACGCTCATGCGCATCATCGCCGGCGAGGTGAAGCCCGACTCCGGGTCGGTCTTCCGCCAGCCAGGCGCACACTTTGCGCGGCTCACCCAGGAAATCCCCACCGAGCTGACGGGGCGCGTGCACGAAATCGTGGCCTCGGGCGTGCGCAGCGAGGCCGCTGGCGGCCCCCACGAGGAGGACTGGCAGCGCGAGATCCGACTCGAAAAACTGATCGAGCGCATGGAGCTGCCGGCGGAGGCCGAGTTTCAATCGCTCTCCGGCGGCTTGAAACGCCGCACGCTCATCGCCCGCGCGCTCGCCGGCCAGCCCGACCTGCTGCTACTCGACGAGCCCACCAACCACCTCGATCTGGCCAGCGTGCTCTGGCTGGAGGAGTTTTTGCTCAACGAAAAGGTCTCCTTGTTCTTCGTCACCCACGACCGCGCGTTTCTGCGCCGGCTGGCCACGCGCATCGTCGAGCTCGACCGCGGCATCATCACCAACTGGGACTGCGACTACGCGACATTCCTGGTGCGCCGCGAGGAGCGCTACGCCGCCGAGGAGCGCCAGCGCGCCGCCTTCGACAAGAAGCTCGCGCAGGAGGAAGTCTGGATCCGCACGGGGCTGCACGCGCAGCGCAAACGCTCCGGCGCACGCGTCGAGGCACTCCAGGCCATGCGCGCCGAGCGCCGGGCCCGCCGCGACCGCACGGGCAACGTCAACCTCCGCCTCACCGAGGCCAACCGCTCCGGCGTGAAGGTGATCGAGACCGAGAAACTCGCCTTCTCCTACCCCGACGGGAAACCGCTCGT
>MWDT01000757.1 GCA_002070825.1 Verrucomicrobia bacterium ADurb.Bin122 | reverse complement strand
CTGGAGCGCCTGCTCGCCGGCAAGAGCGCCATCCTCGCCACCCGCGCCACCGAGGAGCAGTGGCTGGCGGCGAAAACGCTCTCGCCCGCCCTCGCCTACGACCCGATCTCGCGCACCATCGTGCGCCGCACGAAGTCTGCCTCGAAGGCGGCGAAGAAGTACGTCGCCATCGTGGCCGCCGGCACCTCCGACCTGCCCGTCGCCGAGGAGGCTGCCGTGACCGCCGAGGTGTTCGGCAACCGCGTGGAGCGCGTGTACGATGTCGGCGTCGCCGGGCTGCACCGGCTGCTCGGCCGGTTGGAAATCATCCGAAACGCGCGGGCCATCGTCGCCGTCGCCGGCATGGAGGGCGCGTTGCCCAGCGTGCTCGGCGGCCTGGTGGACCGCCCCATCGTCGCCGTGCCGACGAGCGTGGGCTACGGCACGAGTTTCGGCGGCGTATCGGCGCTGCTCGCGATGCTCAATAGCTGCGCGCCCGGCATCACCGTCGTGAATATCGACAACGGCTTCGGCGCCGGCTACGCCGCCAGCACGATCAATCGGCTGTGAGCCGCCGCGCGCGCCGACAAAAAAGCCACCGTGCGACTCACGGTGGCTGTCTGGCACGGAAAGGCGGATACGCCGCCCCAACGCGTTTACTTTTTCAGGTGGGCGGCGATGCCGTTGTAGGCGAGCTCGGTAAAGACATCCGGCTTATTCCAGTTCTGGCCCCAGACCTGGTCGTAGTCAGCGGTCGGCTTGGCGGCCTGCACCTCTTCGAGCGTTTTGCCGGCCAGGACCATCGGCGTGATCTTCGCGCTGATGCCGGAGAGCATCGCGACGTAGGCTTCGAGGTGCGCCTTGTCGGTCACGGGGCCGTGGCCCGGCACGACGAGGGTCTTGTCGTCGATGCGCGCGAGGATTTCGCGGCAACCGGCGATCATGCCGTCGATCCAGCCGCCGGTGGGCACATCGATGTAGGGATAAACGCCCTCGAAGTAGAGGTCGCCCGTCTGCACGATGTTGGCGTTGCGATAATAGACGACCGTGTCGCCGTCGGTGTGGGCCGATCCGGCGGCCGGATGCACGAGTTGCACCTCTTCATCGCCGGAGCGCAACGTGAGTTCGCGATCAAAGTTAACCGTCGGAAGCGCCAGCTCGGCCTTGTCATAGGCGAGCGTCGGGAAACT
>MWDT01000756.1 GCA_002070825.1 Verrucomicrobia bacterium ADurb.Bin122 | reverse complement strand
TTTCACCATGACACATCCACCTCGCATCGGCGTCGGCGGCCCCGTGGGCTCCGGCAAAACCATGCTCTGTCTGCGCCTCTGTCAGAAGCTGCGCGAACGCTACTCGATGGGCGTCGTGACCAACGATATTTACACGAAGGAGGACGCCGAGTTTCTCACGCGCAACAGCGCGCTGGCGCCCGAGCGCATCGTGGGCGTGGAGACGGGCGGCTGCCCGCACACGGCGATTCGCGACGACACGACGATGAACGAGCAGGCCGTGCGCTCGCTGGAGGCGCGCTTCCCTGACCTGCAACTCGTGCTCGTCGAGAGTGGCGGCGACAACCTCTCGGCGACGTTTTCGCCGGAGCTGGTCGATGCCTTCATCTACGTGATCGACGTCGCCGAAGGGGACAAAATCCCCCGGAAGGGCGGCCCGGCGATTCGTTTCAGCGATCTGTTGATCATCAACAAAACCGATCTGGCGCCGCTGGTGGGCGCCGATCTCGGCGTGATGGCGCGCGACGCGAAGGTGCAGCGCGGGGCCCGGCCGTTTCTGTTTTGCGATCTCAAACGCGAGCACAACCTCGATCAGGTGATCGCGTGGATCGAGCACGAGGTGCTGTTCGGGCAAAAGAGCCGAGCTTCGTAAAATGGAACCACGGAGGCACGGAGAACTCGGAGACGGTGGCACAAAGGTGGAGGATTTTCATGCCTGAGCTGATCGGCCATATCCGCCTGCGTGCCGAGTGTGCGCCCAGCGGGGAGACGGTGCTGGCGCGGCAGGCGTTTTGCGCGCCGTTTCACCTGAGCAAACCCTACTGGGACGGGCGGGCGCTGCTCGTGCAGGTCGTCAACTCGACGGCCGGCATCCTGGCGGGCGATCGGCTGGCCACCGAGGTCGTGGTGGGCGAGGGCGCTTCGCTGATCGTGACCGCGCCGAGCGCAAGCCGGATTTTCACGATGAACGAAGGCGCGGCGCAGGCCACGCAACGTTTCGCCGTTGCGCGCGGTGGTTGGCTGGAGGTCGCGCCTGAACCGCTGGTGCCGCATGCACGCTCGGTGTTTCGCCAGGAAACCACGGTCGATCTGGCCGAAGGGGCGGAGGCGTTGTTCGCCGATTATCTCATGCCGGGGCGCGTGGCGCGCGGCGAAGCCTGGGCGTGGTCGCGCCTGTGTCTGCGCCTGCGTG
>MWDT01000755.1 GCA_002070825.1 Verrucomicrobia bacterium ADurb.Bin122 | reverse complement strand
GAATCGAGGGAATCGAGATAATCGACGGAATCGAATCAATCGAATCTTTCGATTCCCTCGATTCTTTCGATAAACAAAGGAGCGCGACATGAGCATGTTCGGCGGCACCGGCGGGTACTTCCGGCTGGATTCGTGGATTCTGGCCAACATCGTGCAGCTCGGGACGCAGCGGTTCTGCCGGCGGTTCCTGAACCGCACGAACGACCCGTGCGGAAGGCAATACGACCAGATGACGCAGGCCGCGCGCTCGGGCTGCGCCAACATCGCCGAGGGTTCGGCGCGGCGGGCGACTTCCAAAGAAACGGAGATGCGCCTCACCGACGTGGCGCGTGCGAGCCTGGCGGAACTGGCGGGCGACTATCTGAACTGGCTCATGCAGCAGGAAAAAACGCCGTGGGGCAAGGAGACGCCCGGGGCGCGGGCGGTGTATGCGGTGCGGCTGGACGCGCCCGCTTACGGCGAGGACGTGGTGCACGATGCCTGTGCGCACATCTTGGCGCAGAAAAAGAAGTTCGCGGAGTGGCTGGACGCCGACAGCGACGAGACGATGGCCAACGCGCTGCTGATCCTGATCGCACGGGTGATCCACATGCTCAACCGCCAGATGGAGTCGCAGGGCGAGACGTTCAAGGAGGAGGGCGGGTTCCGGGAGAAGCTGACCGGCATCCGGCTGGAGGCGCGGGCGCAGCAGCAGCAGGGCGCGCCGGTCTGTCCCGAGTGCGGCAAGCCGATGGCGCGGCGAACGGCCAAGAGCGGGAAGAACGCGGGCCGGGAATTCTGGGGCTGCACGGGGTATCCGGAGTGCAAGGGCGTGCGGGAAATGGAGGGCGCGAAATGAGAGAGTTTTTGGTTTTTTCGAGGGAATCGAGGGAATCGAAAAAATCGATAGAATCGATTCGGTCGAATCATTCGATTCCGTCGATTCTATCGAGAGCCGGCATCGTGACCGCCGCGCTGCTCGTTGCCGTCATGGCGCAGGCCGGCTCCGATTCTAGCCAGTCCGCGGCCTTCCGCGTGGACACGCGGCCAGCGGCGAACGTGCGGGTCACGGGCGTGTCGAGCCGCTGGTGCGACGGGCCGTACGGCGGGGCGGGGCGGCATGTGTATTTTCTGGCGGGCGTGGCGTTGCCGGTGGCGTTCACGGCGCAGGTGGAGTGGGGCGGCGCGACGCCC
>MWDT01000754.1 GCA_002070825.1 Verrucomicrobia bacterium ADurb.Bin122 | reverse complement strand
CGGAGGCTGCTATAAAATGGTGCCCAAGGCGGGACTCGAACCCGCATGCGGTTAGGCACAGGCTTCTGAGACCTGCGTGTCTACCAGTTCCACCACCTGGGCAATGAAAGGAGGGCCAAAAGAGCCATTACCCCACCCTCGCGCAAGAAAAAGATTTCAGATTTCCTCCGTCGCCCTGCACCACCCGCCCGCCAAACCTCCTCCATCCTCATGAAAAAAGACGCCGTCCTCGCCCAACTCAAGCAGCAGAAAGTCGTCGCGATCATCCGCGGTGAAAGCCCCGATGGCCTCCTCGATTGCGCCAAAGCCCTCGCCGAAGGCGGGCTCACCGCCATTGAGCTCACGATGACCACGCCCGGCGCCCTTCCCATGCTGGAAAAGGTCGCCTCGCAGTTCCCCGAATTTCTCTTCGGCCTCGGTACCGTGCTCGACCCCGAGACCGCGCGCGCGGGCATCCTCGCCGGCGCCAAATTCATCGTCACCCCGGCCACCAACCTGGCCACCATCGAGCTGTGCCGCCGCTACGGAGTGCCCATTTTCCCCGGCGCGCTCACGCCGACGGAAATCGTCACCGCCTGGGACGCCGGCGCCGATGCCGTGAAGATTTTCCCCGCCGAATTTTTCGGCCCCACCTACATCAAGTCGGTCAAGGCACCGCTCCCGCAAATCGACCTGATCCCGACCGGCGGCGTGACCCCGGAGACCATCGGCGCATTCCTGAAGGCCGGCGCCATGGCTGCCGCCGCCGGCAGCGCTCTCGTGGACAACAAAATGCTCAAGGAAAAGAATTGGGCTGCCATCACCGCCCGCGCCCGTGCGTTTGCCGACGCAGTCGCGGCCGCCAAATAATCACCGCGCCCATCCGCCCCAAAGCCGGTCCGCAAAGACCGGCTTTTTTGCGTCCACGCCCTTGCCGCGAGCCCTGGCTCAAGCCATCACCGATGACCTCGCCTCATGAAAATCATCCGCCACCTCACCCCGACCGGCCCGGCCTACGCAGCCCTGCAACCGGATGGATCCGCACGCACCATCACGGGAGATCTATTCGGATCGTTTCAACTCACCACGCAGACCATCACACCGGGTAAACGCCTCGCGCCGGTCGTGCCGACGAGCATCCTGGCCATCGGCCTCAACTACGTGGAGCACGCCGCCGAAGGTGGCCGCGGCGCCCC
>MWDT01000753.1 GCA_002070825.1 Verrucomicrobia bacterium ADurb.Bin122 | reverse complement strand
AGCGCGATGTCCTCGCCGATGAGGCGCTGGAGCATTTTGCGCAGGTTGCCGATCAGTTCGTTTAGATCGAGGACCTTCGGTTCGATGACCTGCCGTCTGGAGAAGGCGAGGAGCTGGCGGGTGAGCGTGGCGGCGCTCTCGGCGGCGCGCGCGATTTCGGCGAGCTGCTGGGCGAGCGGGTCATCCGGGGAGAGGTCGGCGCGGGCCAGCTCCACGTTGCCCGCGATGACTGTGAGCAGGTTGTTGAAATCGTGCGCGACGCCGCCAGCCAGGCGGCCTACGGTCTCCATTTTCATGGCCTGCTGTAACTGCTCCTGGAGTTTGACGCGCTCCTCCTCGGCGTTCTTGCGCTCGGTGATCTCGCGGATGTTGAGCACAAAGCCGGCGATGCCGGGATCGTGCAGCCAGTTGGTGCCGACCGCCTCCATCCAAACCCAGTGCCCATCACGCTTGTGGGGGAACCGGTATTCGGCGCGCTGCGTGGAGCCGGGCTCTGCGGCGGCGGCCGCAAACGCCTGCCGTGTGTGTGGCACGTCGTCGGGATGGATGAGTGCAAAGCCGTTCTGCCCGATCAGATCGGACGGCTCGTAACCGAGGATGGACTGCACCGGGCCGATGAGGGAGCGCATCGTCCCCTCGGCATCGAGGACGGCAATGAGGTCGTTGGAGTTCTGCACGAGTCGCTCAAACCGCTGCGTGCTCTCGCGCATCGCGGCCTCGGCGCGTTTTCGATCGGTGACATCGGTCAACAGCCAGATCATGCATTTCTGGCCGTCGATCAGAATGGGCGAGACAGAGAGCTCGACTTGGATGGTGGAGCGGTCTTTCCGGCACATGAGCGTCTCCCGGTTTCTCACCGATCCATGCAAACGGGCCTCCTGGACCACGGCGGCGCGGGCCTCGGGCGTGGGCCACAGGCCGATTTCGAGCGACGTATGGCCGATCGTCTCCTCATGGCTGTACCCCAGGATGCGGGTAAAGGCGTCGTTGACCTCGATCATGAAGCCGTCGTCGAGGCGGCTGACGACGATCATCTCGGGGCTGGCGCGGAAAATCTCGGCGAGTTTGCGCTCGCTGCTGTGGAGGGCTTCCTCGCGCTGGCGGCGCTGCGTGATGTCGATGAGCGTGCCGGCCGCCCGCAGGGGCGCACCGGCGGCGTCGCGCTCCATGACCTTGCC
>MWDT01000752.1 GCA_002070825.1 Verrucomicrobia bacterium ADurb.Bin122 | reverse complement strand
CCCAAGTCCGTCGAAAAAATCGTCGAGCGACTCTCGATCTATCCGGGCAAGACGCCCTCAGACCGCTTCATGCGCCAGATCGGCCTCATGGAACAGGCCGCCGAAGCCGTCGTCTTCATGGTCAAACAGCTGCGCAACGGCACTCACATCGAGAAAATCAGCGAAGCCCAGTCACGCCTCCAGTGGGCCGAAGGTGAAGCCGACAAGGTCATGCTCGAACAGCTCAAGGAGCTCTACCACGGCCCCTACGATGCCAAGGAATTTGTCATCCTCCAGGACCTCTTGGAAATGGTCGAAAAGGTCGTCGATCGCTGCCGCGACGCCGGCAACGTCGTCGTGCAAATCGTACTGAAATACTCCTGAGCGCCCCACGCGCTCCGGCCCTTTTCTTCCGAGCTCCATGACGCTTTTCCTCCTGGTCCTTTTCGCGGCACTCGCCTTCGAGTACATCAATGGGTTTCACGACACCGCGAACGCGATCGCGACGGTCGTCTCGACCAAAGTCCTCACGCCCCGCCAGGCCATCGTCTGGGCGGCTTTCTGGAATCTTGTAGGCGCGCTGGCCGGCACCGCCGTCGCCAGCACCATCGGCAAAGGCCTGGTGGATGCCTCGGCGATCAACATGACCACGGTGCTCGCCGCCCTGATCAGCGCCATCATCTGGAACATCTTCACCTGGTGGCTCGGCCTGCCCTCCAGCTCCAGCCACGCACTCATCGGCGGACTATGCGGCGCCGCCATCGCCACCAGCGGCGGCCACTGGTCCGTCCTCCACTGGCAGACCATCGATGCCGCCGGCAAACACGGCGGACTCTGGCCCAAGGTCGTCATGCCCATGATCAGCTCACCGGTGATCGGCATCATCGGAGGCGCCGCCCTGATGGGGCTACTCATGGTGGTGCTGCGAAAAATGCGCCCGCGCCTCGTCGGCCAGATCTTTGGCAAAGCGCAGCTGCTCAGCGCCGGCTTCATGGGCTACAGCCATGGCTCAAACGACGCCCAAAAGACGATGGGCATCATCACGCTCGCGCTGTTCACCGGCACCGCCGCCGGCATCTTCAACGACCTGCCCGACTGGCTCACCTTCCTCCACACGCCGGAGTTCACCGTCCCGAAATGGGTCATGATCGCGTGCGCCCTCACGATGTCGGCCGGCACCGCCGCCGGCGGCTGGCGCATCAT
>MWDT01000751.1 GCA_002070825.1 Verrucomicrobia bacterium ADurb.Bin122 | reverse complement strand
AAGGGCGCGGCCAACCGGCTGGTTTTCCAGGGCGTGCACATGCTTTTCGACGCCAAGCTCGACCGCCCGTGGGGCGCCGACGCGCGGATGAATACCCTCGTTTTTATCGGCAAACACCTCGACCGCGCCGCGCTCACCGAGGGTTTCAAATCCTGCCTGACCTGATCCCTCCCGTCGCATGCAACTGACCAAACACTGGGCCACGCAGCTCGACGACTACGCCATCGACCTCGTCTGGTCGCCCGACGGGCAGACGCTCGCCGCGGCCTCCGCGGCCGGCGCCATCACGCTTTTCTCTTCGGAGACGGGCCAGCGCCTCCATGAGCTGGCCGGCCACGACGACGGCACCAACGTCCTCGCCTATGCGCCCAACGGCACGCTGCTCGCCAGCGGCGGTCAGGATGGAAAGGTGAAGTTTTGGGACCCCGCGGCCGGGCAACACGTCGCCACGGCGGCGCTCGGCCAGGCCTGGGTCGAGCACCTCGCGTGGCGGCCGGACGCAGCCACGCCGACGCTCGCTGCCGCCGCGGGGCGAAAGTTCGTGTTTCTCGGCGCCGACGGGCAGGTGCGGCATGCGTTTCGCGACGCGCAGAAAACGATCTCCGCGATGGAGTGGGCGCCCGGCGGCGGCGCCGTCGCGGTCGCCTGTTTCGGTGGCGTGACCGTCTGGGATGCCGACGATTTTTTCGCGCAGAAGGAGCTGCCCTACGGCAATGGCATCCAGACGCTGAGCTGGTCTCCGGACGGGCGCTGGCTCGTGTCGGGCAACCAGGATCCGAGCATGCACCTGTGGCTGCTGCGCGAGGACCAGGAGTTTCACATGAGCGGCTACGAGGGGAAGGTGAAGCACCTGAGCTTCGAGCGTTCGAGCCGCTGGCTGGCGACGAGCGGCGGGCGCGATGCGAGCGTGTGGGATTGCTCCGGCGCCGGCCCCGAGGGGCGCGAGCCGCAGATGTACCCGCACGATGCCGCCGTCTGCGCCGTGGCGTTTCAACACGCCGGCAGCCTGCTCGCCACCGCCTCGCAGGATGGCGTGTTGATGCTTTGGAGCCCGGATCGTGCGCAGCCGCTGCGCGCGACGGTGCGCATGCCGACGCCGGCGACCAAGATTGTGTGGTCGCCCGACGACCGCCGACTCGCCGTCGGCTCGGAGAAGGGCGTCGTCTATATCCTCAACTGCGA
>MWDT01000750.1 GCA_002070825.1 Verrucomicrobia bacterium ADurb.Bin122 | reverse complement strand
CCTCTGGCCTCACGCCGTAGCACTCATCCTCGGCGTTGCCCTCCGGCTCCACGTGCACGATCACATCGTACACGTCCGGGACCGCTTGCTTGATCGCACGCTCCACCTGGATCGCGATCTCGTGCGCCGCGAGCACCGTCAGCGACGGGTCCACCTCGATGTCGAGGTCCACCACGAGCACCGAGCCGAGCCGGCGCACGCGCGTGCGGTGGGGATTGCCCGCACCCGGCACCGCGGCGACGGCGGCAAAAATCTCCGAGTACGGCCCCTCGCCTTCGGTGCCGTCCATGAGTTCGGTGTTGGTCTCGCGGAAGATTCCGATGGCCACCTTCAGCACCCAGATCGACACGAGGAGCGCCGTCACCCGATCGAGCACCGGCATGCTAAACACATAGGTAAACACGAGCCCGACCAGCACGGAGGCCGAGATGGCCACATCGGCCCGCATGTTTTTGGCGTTGGCGATCAACATCGAGCTGCCCGCCTTGCGGCCGTAGTGAAACTGGCTCCACGACAGAAGCAGCTTGCCGACGATAGACACGGCCGTGACGACCAGCGCCAGACGCGACGGAAGCGCCATCGTTTCCCCCGACCACAAGGACGACGCCGACTGCATGAAGAGTTGAGCGCCCGCGAAAAAGACGACGCACGAGAGCACCGAGGTCGCCACCGTCTCGGCGCGCGAGTGCCCGTACGGATGCTCGCGGTCACCCGGTTTGGCGATCACCCGAGCCGCCATGAGCGCCACGATGGCGATCACGACATCGACAGACGAGTCGATGCCGTCGCCCACCACCGCGAGCGAGCCGGAGAGGAACCCCACGACCAGCTTGGCCACCGCAAGAATCGCATTGCCGACGATGGCGATGATCGAGGCTTTTTGGATGAGGGCGGCGCGTGCTTGCATCGGGCGAGGCTTGGAAGCCTGCGAAGCCGGGTCAACACACGCCTTGCCGCCGGCAAAACCCACCCGCACGGGCTGGCGAAGGGTTCGGGCGCCCTTCGCCAACTCGACTCACTTCACCTCCAGCACGAAGCTCTCCGAGTGGCTGTTAAACTCCGGCGCGTACATGCACTGGATCTCCGCGATGCCCGTCTGGTACATGCCCTTGAGCTGCACGCGCGTCGAGTACTCGAACACGTACGTGCCCTTCGGCAGGTAATCGATGAAGAAGTGCGACGC
>MWDT01000749.1 GCA_002070825.1 Verrucomicrobia bacterium ADurb.Bin122 | reverse complement strand
GAGTTCTCCTGCCTCTATCGCCTCACGCTGGCGCGCAGTCAAGCGCTTGTAAAGCTCGTGCCGGCACTCCGGCGTAGCCCAGGGGTCTCGCGGCCGGTAGTAGCCGCAGCCGGCGCATTGCACCTCCTCGCTCACCGACCGCGCCCCCTCTCGGCCCGAGGCGCCTTAGCATAGATGATCCTCTCCTCGGGATAGAACACGGCGTCCAAGGTGATTGGGAGAGCGATGCCCTGTTTCGCGATCTCCCTCTGAGCCCCGACCAGGGTGAATATGCCATGGCGTCCGGCCCCCGACGGTTTCATGAATCGCAGTAGTGCGCCGCTCGGGTCATCCGCATTCACAAGGCGTATGGCTACGGCGCGCGGCGCCACGCCGACTAGGACCCGTACTCTCTCGTCCGGGCGAAGCGTCGCCTCTACCGCGTCCGCCAAGGTTGTGTTCAGCCTGAACATCCCCTTGCCGTTCAGCTTAATCGCGGGCGGCGGCGGTCGGCGCTTCCAGTCTCGACCCTTCCGCGTGATCCCGTGCCACTCAAATCCGCTCAAGTCGATGCTCTCAACAACCGGCCCGCACTCCTCAGGAGCCTCCGCGCGCAGGCCGACGAGGCCTATATCAGAAGCTCGTCCCACTGTGCGCGCCGGCTCCGCTGATCGTCGTGTCATGCCGTCAACCCCCTCTGCTGCGTGATCACCGTCATGTAGCTGGGCAACCGCCCCCGAATTGCAGCCTCGCGCCTCGGCCACCAGTCGGGCTCCGCGGGCTTGGGCGGCACCGTCTCGCGCAAGACCTCTCCCACGACTCGTGTGGGGCGGTTGATCTCGTGCGCAATCCGCGCCGGGCTGAACCCGCGCGCGGCATACCAGTGGATGATCTCGACGCTGGTGGGCGTCAATGGCCTCGTCGGGCTGAGGTCCGTCATGCCGTTCTCCTCCTCTGTTGCTTGACGATCTCATCGAGTAAGCTCGGCTGGTACTGGCAAAGCGTCAGGCCCGTATCAACCAGATCGCGCAGGCTCACGTCCAAGCCCTGCCGCTCGGCCAAGCGCCAAGCGCCCACGATCAACAACTCTAGGGCGTCGAATTTCTCCTGCATCTCCGGGGTGCAGGGTGCTGGGTTGCAGGCTCTCAACGCTGCGCGCCGGCGACGAGGTTTGCGTCGGTGCATATGCCTAGATATCGGCTGT
>MWDT01000748.1 GCA_002070825.1 Verrucomicrobia bacterium ADurb.Bin122 | reverse complement strand
CGGATGAACGACGTGGGGTGCATGCCGGCTTCGCGGGCGAGGGTGCGGGTGTCGGTCTTGGCCGGGTAGTTTCGCAGGAGCGTCTCGGCGGCGCGCGTGATGCGCGGGTCCTCGAACCGGGGTGCCCACCCGTCGCGCGGGAGCTGCAGGAGCGCCTCGGCGACCAGGGCCTGGCTGAGGAACGAGAGGCCGATGTCGGAGGTGTCGGCCTTGATCGCGGCGACGATGCGCCGGCAGCAGTCTTTCTGCGCCGGGGTGGCGCGGAGAGGAAAGACGGTGTCGGGCGCCGCCCGGTAATGAGGCTCGACGAGGAAATGCAGGAAGAACTGGCGGACCGGGTTTATCAGGCGCGACGAGAAGTGCGTGTTGGGCGGGATCAGGAAGAGGACGCCGGGCCGGATGGGGACGGTCTTGCCGGCGAGCCCGATCTCGGCGCCGCGTTTATCGTGCCAGTAGAGCCGCCAGAAGGGCGAGCAGTGGTCCGGCACGTCCCAGACGGTAAACTCGCACAGATCGCACGACAGAATCTGGATCTGATGCAGCAGCTTTGCGGTGCGCCAACTGGTGGCCTCGATCTTCGACGGCATGTGGAAAACGTCCACACTCCGGCCGCTTCTGTCCATAGGCATCTTTGGCGCATGGGTGTTTAATCGGGCGCACCTCGTCCCCGATTTTCATGACCCTACGTCTCCTCTCCATGCTCCTTCTCTCAACCGCGTTGTCTGTGGTGTGCCTCGGCGCCGGCGGCGCCCGCCCGCTCGCCGCCGACCTCGGCAACGGCACTTTTTTAAACCCGATCCTCGCCGGCGACCGTCCCGATCCCTCGGTGCTCAAGCGCGGCGCGGACTACTACATGGTCCACTCGTCATTCGAGAGCGTGCCGGGGCTTCTGGTCTGGCACTCGCGCGATCTGGTGAACTGGGAGCCGGTCGGCCCGGCACTCAACCGCTACGTCGGCAACGTCTGGGCGCCCGATCTCGCGTACCACAATGGGCGTTTCTACATCTATTTCCCGGCGCTCAGTCCGGCGGGGCTGACGAACATGGTGGTCTATGCCGACGACATCCGCGGCCCGTGGAGCGAGCCCGTTGACCTGAAAGTCGGCGGCATCGATCCGGGGCACGCCGTCGGGCCGGATGGAAAACGCTACGTCTTCCTCAGCGGCGGGACCTATGCGCCGCTGGCG
>MWDT01000747.1 GCA_002070825.1 Verrucomicrobia bacterium ADurb.Bin122 | reverse complement strand
CACCGCACTCCTGCATGCCGAGCGCCTGGAGCTGTGCTGGCCCACGCCCAACACGGCGTTTTCGCAACGAGCCCCACTCGACGCCTTCATCCAGCCAACCGCGTCCGGCATCGTCGAGTCCGGCACCTTCGGCTCGGTCCGCAGCGGCGGCACCCGTTTCCACGAAGGCATCGATTTGAAACCCATCGCCCGCGACCGCCGCGGCGAACCCACCGACGACATCTACGCCGCGATGGACGGCGTCGTCCGCTACGTCAACACACACTCCGGCGAGAGCAATTACGGCCGGTACATCATCGTCGAGCATCCCGACCAAACGCCTGCGGTCTACACCCTCTACGCGCACCTCGCCCGCATCGCGCCGGGCATAAACGCCGGCACCACCGTCCGACGCGGACAGACCCTCGCGACCATGGGCCGCTCAGCAAGCGGCGGCGGCATCCCCAAGGACCGCGCGCACCTCCACTTCGAGATCGGCGTCTGGATGACGCGCGAATTTGAGGCGTGGTATGCAAAAAAAGGTTTCGGCAACCCCAACCGCCACGGCATCTGGAGCGGCATGAACCTCTGTGGCATCGATCCGCTCGACGTCATGGCCCAGTGGCGCGATGGCCACCTCGACGACCTGCACAACTACTTCGCCGACATGAAACCCGCCGTGCGCCTGCGCATCGCCACCCTTCGCCGGCCCGACTTCATCGACCGCTACCCGAGTTTCCTGCAAGGAGAGCCGCCCGTCGGCCTGCTTGGCGGCTGGGAGATCGAGTGCAACGAGACCGGCCTGCCCTTTCGCTGGCGACCGCTCAGCCAGCTCGAAATCGTCGGCATGAAACCCAATGAGGTGCGCATCCTGGATGCCGACGCCGGACTTCTCCGCCACCAGCGCGCGCGCAAACTCGTGCACATGCGCCGGGGGAAACCCGAGGTGGGCACCGACCTGCGCACCATCCTCCAGCAACTCTTCAGGATTGATTAGCCCCGCACGAGCGGGCGCCGTGCTTGAGCTGGTCGAGCATCGCGCGGAATTCAGGCATCCCGCGCAGGCTCTCCAGATCGCCATCCCGCTCCATCCAGGCGTGATCGCAGTACCCCAGCTCGATCCCGCGCCGCAAAGTCCGCAGCGCATCCGCCCTCCGCTTCATCAGCGCGAGACTGCACGCCAGATTGTAATGCGCCGTCGCATTCTCC
>MWDT01000746.1 GCA_002070825.1 Verrucomicrobia bacterium ADurb.Bin122 | reverse complement strand
AGGAATTGATGTGCTTGCATCGTTTGCTCCAATTCTGCGCCGTCGGCGGGGCGCCAACATGGCACGCCCGCGAGCGTTGCAACGGTTTCGATCGCGTCGTACGCGGGGCCATCTTCGAGCAGCACGCACAGCGTGAGCCCCGATCCGATCATCTCCGCATCCTCGGCGTCGTAGCGCGACACCACGAGCCCATGCCGCGTGCTCGGCAACGATGTTGCGTACGCGGCGACGGCAATGAATTCACCGAGCCGCGCGCGCAATGCGTCGATCGCGTGCGCCCATACCGCGGTGCCCGCCGAGCCGATGAATGCGATTCGCGGCGTCATTGCGCCCCCGTTATCTCGGCTCGCAGCCTTCGGCATTCCGCTTCGGCCATGGCTTGCGCCGCGCGTGCGTTCTTGAGATCCGCCCGCGTGCGCTCGAGTTTGCCGCGAATCCGATCGCGCTCAGCCTTCACCTTGTCTAGCTCGGCGTCGAGCGTGTCGCGCTCGGATGCGAGCTCGTCGAGCTCGTCTGCCAGCGCTTCGACGCGCTCGCGTAGCTCGGCGAGCTCGCCGCCGATTGAGTCGGTGAAATTGGCGCCGTGCAGCTTTGCGCCGCGGAAGCACGCGCCCGAAAGGTCCGCGCCCGATAGGTCGAGCCCGCTCAGATCCGCGCCGCGTAGCTCGGTACTCTCAGCACGATCGTAGAATGTGTTACCCATTGTGTTTGCCTCCGATCTTGAATATGCGCTCAACATGCCGCGATTCGCGCCCGCGCAATCCTGCCGCGCGCTCGAATTCCCAGACACACTCACCCAAGGGGAATGCGTACTCACTCACGAGCACGGTCACGCCGAGCGCGGCCCATTGACCGACGCGCTCGACGAAACGGTTGTGATCGAACGGAGCGCATGCGGCATACCCGGTGCGCCCCGCGTACGGTGGATCGCAATACAGCAGCGCGTCAATGGGCCACGGCTCGACCGCGAGAAAGTCGACGCACTGCACGTGCGCTGGGGCGGGGGCGTCGCGTAGTAGTACGCGGCGTTGCCCGCCGAAATAGTCTTGGCCCGCCGCGTCTCTCGGGTAGCCTCCAAAGAACATGCCGCCCCACGATGTGAACCCCGCGAAGCCGTGCAAAGGATTCGACGCGGGCAGCGCCCGCGCCGCGCGCCATTCGTCGCGCGACAGCGCCGCCGGGGGTTGCCA
>MWDT01000745.1 GCA_002070825.1 Verrucomicrobia bacterium ADurb.Bin122 | reverse complement strand
CGGGGCGATCCTGGCCGTTGGCGTCGCCGCCGATGATGCGGCGGTCGGCCTCGGGGCGGGGCCAGGCGAAGTAGAGTGCGCAGGCGAGCGCGAGGGCGACTCCGGCAAAGATGCGTTTCACCGTGCCGCGTGGGCGGCGTTTGCGGTCGGGGTCGATTTTGAGGATGGAGAGGTTGGCGGGTTTCACTGGGGAAGATCAGGCGGAGTGGAGCGAGGCGATGACGGGAAGACGCGCGGCGCGGAGGGCGGGGAGGAGGCTGCCGAGCAGGCCGATGAGAACGGCGAAAACGAGGCCCTTGAGACAGAGGACCGGGGTGATTTGAAAATCGAAGACGGTCTCGGAGAAAGTCTCCCAGCCGAGGGTGCCGGTGCTGTAGCCGTGCATCGGGAGGGCGAGCAGGCAGCCGATGGCGCCGCCGACGGCGGCGAGCAGGGCGCCTTCGAGGAGGAACCCGAGGAGGATGCTGCGGCGGCGGAAGCCGAGCACGCGCAGCGTGCCGACTTCGCGGGTGCGCGTGCTGATGCTGGCGTAGAGGGTGTTCATCGCGGCAAACATCGCGCCGATGGACATGACCACGGCGAGGAAATTGCCGAGCATGCGCGGGAGCATGGCGGAGCGCGTCTGCTCCTTGTAGTAGTCGACCTCGCGCACGACCTTCATTTTAAGGCGGCGCTCGCCTTCGATGGCCGTGCGGAGTTCGTCGGCGGCCTGATCGGAGGTGGGGCGGACGAGCATGCTGGAGTAGTCGGGGCGCTCGAAGGCGCTGCGGGCTTCGTCGGCATCGAGCCAGAGTTCCGAATCGAAGGCGCTGCGGCCGCCGTCGAAGAGGCCGACGACGGTGAGCTCGACACCGCCGGTCTTGATTTTTCCGCCGATGTGGAGGTTGGCAAAACGGCTGGCGAGTCGGCGGCTGGCGACGATCTCGCGCTGGCCCGGAGTGAACCAGCGGCCCTCGACGAGCTGCACCTGAGGGCGGAGCGTGCGGCCGGTCGGGGCCAGTCCGCGCAGGGTGGTGTTGGCCGAGCCGGTGCCGTCGCGGCGTGGGAGGTTGACGATGACGAGGGTGTCGGCGGAAGCGAGGGGCTGGCCGGAGTCGTCTCTGGCGACGGCGGCGTGGTAGCGGATGATGTTGTACTGTTCGCGGGTGACGACGCTGGTGGCTTCGGCGAGGGCGCCCTGGCGGACGATGAGGAG
>MWDT01000744.1 GCA_002070825.1 Verrucomicrobia bacterium ADurb.Bin122 | reverse complement strand
GAGCGCGCGCCGGCCGAGCCGGCCCAGGCCCTGCACCAGGCCGAGCGTGGTGGTGGTTTTGCCCTCGCCCAGCGGCGTCGGCGTGATCGCGGTGACGTCGATGTATTTGGCGCGGCGCGGCGGGTCGCCCAGGCGCGCATGCACGGCGGTCGCATCGATTTTCGCGAGCAGACGTCCATACGGGATGATCTCATCCGGGAGCAAGCCCAGCTCGGCGGCCAGCTCGGCGGCCGGGCGCAGGGTCGGTTCAACGGCCTCGGCGATTTCCCAATCGGCGAGCTGTGTAGGGTCTAGTTTCATTGTTATGCACCACGTTGAAGGTTGATATCCATGACAGAGCGTGATCAGCTAATCGATGGAATCCAGGGTGTCGTTTTTCCAATTTTGTGTTTTGTCAGCGTTCAACATGCCGCCACACCTCTTTTTCACCCGAAGTCTTTCCGACACACTGCTCGTCACTTATCCCACCCGGCGGGGAGCGGCGGGCGGGCGAGCGGCGCGCGGGGATCTGCGGGCGGTTTGACGCGGGTGAAGCGCAGCTCCGATCGGAAGAGGTCGGGATTCGTGTTGTTGGCTTTGATGGCGCTCAGCAGCGCGGCGGCGGTCTGCGCCGGTTTCACGACCTCGGGGTTGATCAGACGCGCGACCAGCGTGTCGCCCTCGATGCCGTAGGCGGCATACTGGTAGGGATGGGCGCTGAAGTCGGCACGGGCGTTGGCGGAGCCGAACCAGCGGAGCTGCACGAGCGCAAACTCGGTGCCTTGGCAGAGGCAGGCGCGCGCATAGAGCGTATCCGGCGTGCCGGAGGGATAGGCGACCAGATATTCATCAGCCGCGAGGGCCAACACCGACAGCCGCACATCCTTGCCGTCCAAGGTTGTTTGCCACTGGCCGATCAGAGCCTTGTCGACCGGGACCTCGGGCTTTTCCGCGAGAGGCACCGTGTAGTCGCATCCTGCCAGCAGGACAGCGGCCAACCAACTGAGCACGGGGCGCAACGTTGCAGGTTTCATAGCCTTACTCCTTGGGGAACAGTATATCAGCGGGACGTTCTTTCAACCACTGGATTTTATCCTCCTCGTCGCGGCGGATCACCTCCACATAGTACTTCTTGCCGCGCACGAAGAGCCCGTGCACCGCGTCCGCGCCCTCGGCATCGGCCACGGCCCGGACGATCTCGATCATCGGCCGCGTGAT
>MWDT01000743.1 GCA_002070825.1 Verrucomicrobia bacterium ADurb.Bin122 | reverse complement strand
GAGCGGAAAGCCTGACCTGGCTCCCTCGCGCGGTTTGTCTGGCAAAGGCGGTCCCGTCCGGGCCGCCTTTTTCGTTTTCCGGCGAAGCGGTCTGGTGTCAGGGGCTCGCCGGCGCGCGGAGGTGCAGGAGCGCGTTGGCGAGGGTGATGAGGGCGCCGCCGCCGAGGAGGCTCCAGGTGACGGTTTCGTTGGCGTAGGCGATGCCGCACCACCGGGAGAGCATGGCGGGTAGTGCGAGGGCAAATAGCGAGGCAAAGATGGGCTCGAAGCAGTAGATCAGCCCGGCCTCGGTGGCGCTGATCGCGGGCTGCCAGGTGTTCATCAGCGTGCAGGCGCACGCGGTGCAGACCACTCCGAGGATGACCGAGATCGCGAGCCAGGATGGCGAGGCGAATGGTTCGAGCACGGCGCCCAAATTCGGAGCGGCCGGGACGAGCAGCGCGGAGTAGAGGATGGCTTGCGCGGCAAACATCACAAAGGAGACGCGCAGGGGATCGTTGTTTGAAAAACGGGGGCGCTCGAGGCAAAGGATCTGTCCCATGAAAAACACGGAGCCGGCGAGTGTCTCGAGTTCGCCCCGACCGAGTGTGAGACGGTGCCAGTCGAAGCGGCCGAGGATGGCGACGCCGGAGAGCACCAGTGCGGTGCATAGCCAGACTAGGGGCCCCGGGCTGCGCCGTTGCCGGAGTGCGAGCCAGACTGGGATGAGGATGGCGTAGAGCTGCGTGAGAAACGCGGAGGTCGAGGCTTCGGTGAAGCGCAGTCCGTCGTTTTGAAAAAGCATGCCGCCGGCGGAAAACGCGGCGAGTTCCAGCCCTTGGCGGAGCTCGCTGCGGGTGGTGCGCATGAGCGCGCGATTCTGCCAGAGGAGCAGGAGCGCCGTCGCGATGGCGAATCTCGGCGCCAGCAGCATGGCGGCGATAAATCCGCTGCCGCCTCCCGTGGGGGAGATGCCGAGCGCGGCTGCCTTGATGAGGGGGAAGCTCAGGCCCCAGCACAGTGTGGCGAGCAGCAGCATGCCGAGTGCGTGCAGACGGTGCGGAGGTTGGGGCATGGGGGCGCTTCGGGGCATAAAAAAACCGCCGTCGGTTTCCCGTCGGCGGCTTTTGAATCCTGTGGAAAGTTTAGGAAACGTGGCCCGAGACGAGCTTGGTCATCTCGAACATGCTGACCTGCTTCTTGCCATTGAAGATGGCCT
>MWDT01000742.1 GCA_002070825.1 Verrucomicrobia bacterium ADurb.Bin122 | reverse complement strand
TGTGCCTGCTGACGCTCGCGGCACTCGAAGACCGCTGGGCCAAGCTCCATCTCGGCGCGGGCCTGGTGGCGTTTCTGCTGCTCGCGATCTGGATGGGCAACTACATCGACCGCGGCGGCGCGCTCCTGAACTGGGCGCTGGGCGCCACGCTCGGGTTTGCGATCTTGCACACGGTCTTTCCGCTCGTCCTCCAACGCGTGCGGCCCGCGTCCGCCCCGGTCTGGTGGGGACATTTCTTCCCGCCGGTGGCGCTCGCGCTCGTGTTATATCCCATTGTGCAGATCCCGGAGGTTTCCTTCCTGGTCTGGCCGGTGGTGCTGCTGATCGACGTGCTGGCCATCGTGCTGGCGGTGCTGACGGGCTCGCTCATCGCGCTCGCGGCGGTGCTCGTGCTCACGCTGGTGGCGACGGCCTGCTGGCTTTTCCAAATCCCCACCGATGGCGCGATGGACCTGAGCCTGGCGCCGGTGGCACTGATCGGCGGTTTCTCGCTGCTATTCTTCGCCGTGGGCGCCTGGGCCGTGCGCCGCTGGCTGCGCAAGATCGAGACCAACGGCGCCGAGGCGGCCAACGCCGAGTTTGGCACGAGCGCCCAGTGGATGTCGCACCTGCCGGTGATGTCCGCCGTGCTGCCGTTTCTGCTGCTGATCATGGTGACGCTGCGGCTGCCGCAGGCGAATCTGTCGCCGATCTTTGGACTCGCGCTGGTCCTGGTGGTGCTGCTCCTCGGGCTCGCGCGGCAACTGGGCAACGGGCTTCTGCCGCTGGTGGCGCTGGGCTGCGTGGCGGCACTTGAGGCCGTCGCGCCGGAGACTTACCGGAGCGGCATGAGCGAGGGCCAGGCCGGCGTGTTGCTCGCCTGGTTCGTGGGTTTCTACGCGCTGTTCACCGCGCAGGCGTTTGTGCTACGCCGCGCGTTTGTTGGGCAACTGGCGCCGTGGGTGGCGTCGGCGCTGGCCGGCCCGGTTCACTTCTGGCTGATTTACCGGCTCGTGATTCGACACTGGCCCAACGAGGTCATGGGCCTCATCCCGATGGTCTTTGCGGTGCCCGCGCTGCTCAGCCTCGTGCTGACGCTCCGCCTGCTGGCGGCCGATGCGCCGCGCCGGCTCGCGATCCTCGCCTGGTGGGGCGGCGTGGCGCTGTTCTTCGTCACGCTGATCTTCCCGGTGCAGTTTGACCGGCAGTGGATCACGATCGG
>MWDT01000741.1 GCA_002070825.1 Verrucomicrobia bacterium ADurb.Bin122 | reverse complement strand
TGCTCTGCCTCAACGCGCTCGCGCTCGGCCCGCTCGGCCGCTTCCTTTGCGTCCTTCTCTGCCTGGATGGCGCGCTGCTGCTCGGCGATCTCGGCCTCCTTCGCGGCCAGTTCGGCCCGCGCTTTTGCTGCCGCTTCCCGCTCGATGCGCAGCTCCTCGGCGGCGATCCGGTCGCGCTCGGCCTGGATGCGCTCCTGCTCGGCCTTCGCTGCAGCCGCCTCAATCCGGCGTTGCTCCTCGGCGGCTTCCTGCTGCTTGCGCAGCTCGGCAAGCTCTGCGGCATGGGCTGCGGCGGCGGCTTCTGCGGCGAGTCTTGCGGCTTCGGCTTCGGCCTTGATCCTTGCTGCTTCTGCCTCGGCTGCGACCTTCGCGTCGACGATGGACGCGACGGCGGCGCGCGCGTCTTGTAGGGCGCCGAGGGCCTTTTCCTTGTACTCGCCATAGGTGCTGTCGATTTCGAGGCCCTGCAGCTCGAAAAACAGCTTTTTAGCGCGCTCCAACGGATATGTCGCAGCCGCGGCCGGGTAGTCGCGCAGAGCCTGAATACGGCACAGAATCCCGTCAACGCGCGCCTTCTCCTTCTTCTCGGCCTCTTCCCGGATGCGCGCCTGCTCTGCGTCCCAGGCGTCACGCAGACCTTTTAGTCGGGTTTCCTCGGCCTCGACGATGCCGATCAACCGGCGCTCTTCGGCGATGACGGCCTTGCTAAAGGCGTTGGCGTCGTCGCGGGCCGTCTTTCCTGCCGAAACAATCGCCGTGCGGGCCTTGGTGATTGCCATCGCGGCCTTGTGGCACTCTTCTCGGCCGGCGCGATTGGTGACTGATGTAATGCCAACGGTGCCGGCAAGCAGCTCGCGCAGATGCGCCTCTGCGGCGGTGGATTTCAGCGCGATGGCTGCGCGTGCGGGGAGGGTTAGTGCAGTGGATTCCATTCGGTTTTCTCCGGTCAAAGTATGTCGTCGTGTTTTTCTGCATCGGCGGCTTTGGCCACCTTCGACCATCCGGCGTGTAAATGCCGAATGCTGTCTTTCTGCTCCTGTTCGAGATTTGCCAACCACGCCGAGTACATCGCGACGCCATCGCTTGACGCGGCATTGCCGGCAGACACGAGGCCTGCGTCAGGCGTTGGTGTGGCGTCTGCCGGCGCAGGCTTGGCCGGAGTCTCGACGGCCAGCGGCTTGACGGTGTAAGCCTTCTTGGTGCCT
>MWDT01000740.1 GCA_002070825.1 Verrucomicrobia bacterium ADurb.Bin122 | reverse complement strand
CGCCGGCGTGTTGCCCGCGAGCGGCGGTGTCCGCTGGGATGGTCGCCCGCTGAGCGAGATTCCCGTGATGGAGCGGGGACGACTCACCGCTTGGGTGCCGCAGGAAGCCCGTTTCGAGTTTGGTTTCTCGGTGCGCGCGGTCGTTTCCCAGGGACGTTTTGCACATGGCGACGACGACCATGGCGTCGATGCCGCTCTGGCGCGCTTCGACTTGACCGCGCTCGCCCGCCGTCCGGTGAACCGGCTCTCCGGCGGCGAGCGGCAACGCGTGCTGCTCGCCCGCGCTCTCGCGACCGAGGCCCGGCTGCATCTCTGGGACGAGCCGCTGGCGCCGCTCGATCCACGCCACGTGTTGGAAGTGTTGCAACTGAGCCGTGAGCTGACGCGTGCCGGCGCCGCGATGTTGATTTCGTTGCACGACCTGCGCGTGGCCCACTGCCTCGACATGGTCGTGGTGCTGCAGGACGGACGTTTGCGCGCGGCGGGCAAGCCGGCCGATGTCCTCACGCCTGCGCTGCTGGCCGATGTTTTCGGCGTGCGTGCGCGCACCGCCCCCAGCTTGATCCTCGAATTACCATGAGTGACGCCACCACCGAAGCCGACCACGAAGCCCGCATGCGCGCACTGAAGGAAGAGATGCGCGCGAAGACCCGTGCAGCCGCCGAGAAACGCGGCCTGCTCGCCGTGCACACCGGTAACGGCAAGGGCAAGTCCACCGCCGCCTTCGGCATGCTGGCGCGTTGCGTGTCGCACAAATACCCGAGCGCCGTCGTGCAGTTCATCAAGAGCGGCGACGATGCCGTGGAGCGCGTGCTGCGCGGCCCGTACCTCAAATGGCACCATGTCGGCGACGGCTTCACCTGGGAGACGCAGAACCGCGCCGCCGACATCGCCAGCTGCCGTGCCGGCTGGGAGATCGTGCGCGGCTACCTGCGCGACCCGCAGCTCCGCTTTCTCCTGCTCGACGAGATCAATGTCGTGCTCTCCTACGATTACCTGCCGCTCGCCGAAGTGCTCGCGGACATCGAGGCTCGGCACGAGGGCCTGCACGTCGTCTGCACCGGGCGCGGCGCGCCCGAGGCGTTGATCGCGGCGGCGGACCTCGTCACCGAGATGCGCGAGATCAAGCACCCGTTTAACGCCGGCGTGAAGGCGCAGCCGGGGATCGAGTTTTGAGCGGCCCGATTCCGGTACGTTTCCTGCGAC
>MWDT01000739.1 GCA_002070825.1 Verrucomicrobia bacterium ADurb.Bin122 | reverse complement strand
ATCTCAGCGTTTCGCTGCGGATCTGCCCACTCGTTGCGCTTTGCTGATCGAGGCGAGCCGGCCCATGATGGCCCTCTGGAGCGTGGGCGTAGCCGCGGTTGCGGCAAGCGTCCTGGCTGCGCTCGCCAGATCAAGCTCGACAGCGGAACGTTGTGCGCCAATGCATGATGATGAGCTTGGCGAGGTCGTAGCCGAGCTGTGCCTGAGGATAGGAGTCAGCGCACGCCCGGACACGGTAGTCGCCGATTGGGCGTCTGTTCCGATGATCCTGCGGCGGTCGAGAGGGTACGTCATGGTTGTCCCTTCGGATCTGCTGATCTCGGCGCGTCATGAAGACCTGCGATTGGCGCTCGCACACGAGCTGGCGCACATCAAACGGAAGGACTTGGCCTGGAATTGGCTTCCCGCGGCCGCCAAAGCGCTCTTCTTTGTGAACCCGTTGGTATGGGTGGCTGGCCGCGAGCTCGGGATCGCGCAGGAGATGGCGTGCGACGAGATGGCTGTGCGCGCCTCCGGCGCGGGGCTCGCGCGATATGGAAAGCTCCTTCTCACGATGGTCAAGCCTCGCCGCAGAGCCGAGCCAACGTGGGCAGTGGCGACGGTCTCTGCAGGCGCTTCCGCCAAGGTGATGGGCAGGCGACTTATCGAGCTCGGGCACGCACAAGATCCGCCCGCGTTGAAGCTGGCACGATCCGTGGTGGCGCTGCTCATCGTATGCGCCTTGGTGATGCCTTTCCAGATCGTGGAGGCACCGCGAAATGAGGCGAAGTCGCCCGGAGTATCGATGGTCAGAACGCAAGAGATGCTCGTCGGAACCTCGGAGCGGACGGCCATGCGAATTGTCATCGAGCGAAGTGCGGCGGAAAGCCGGGCAAGCCTGCTGTAACACCAATGACGCCCGGCGTAGCGCCGGGCGCCGGTCAATGCTCGAATGCGCGCAGAGGGTAAGGTCAGGCTACCACTTCTTCACCCATGGCTCGTACAGTTCATGTTCTGGCCCCATGACTGAGGCGTAAAGGGCGTTGGCCGCGGGGCTGAACCCACCCACAAATGCTCTCATGGCGCCCATGCGCTGAAGCCGTCTCAGGCCTTCTGTGAGGAGCGCTCTTCCCAGGCCCAGGCGGCGATGGGCGGGCACGGTGGCCAGCGGCTCAACGTAGGCGCTGCGAGTCACATCGTCAAACCAGATGGTGCAGAAAGCAGCTACT
>MWDT01000738.1 GCA_002070825.1 Verrucomicrobia bacterium ADurb.Bin122 | reverse complement strand
TTATCAACAGCTCCGCGCCTATCAGGATATGCTCAACGAGCGCCCTCGAAAAATACTCAACTGGAAGTCTCCTGCCCAATGCTTCCAAGAACTCCTTATATCAAACCAACCTTCAAACTGATCCTTGAATCTGCCAAAATTCGTCGGCGCATTGTTAACGAACCCATACAGATTCACCCCACCTCGCTCCTCAATCGGATCCCTATTAATCCACCGCCCCGCCTGCGGGTTGTAGTATCTTAGGCCGTAGTAGTAGAGGCCGGTGAAGGCGTCGCACTCTTTGGCGCTGAAACGGTACGCATTGACGGAGGCCCAGGTGCCGGTGGCGGTGAGCGTGTCACCGAAGGGCGTGTAGGTGTAGCTGGCGAGGAGGGCGTCGGACGCCGAGACGAGCGTCGAGACGTTGCCGTTGCCGTCGTGGAAGTAATACGCCGAGGTGGCGCTGCCGGCCGGGTCGCGCGTCATCGCCAGCAGGCCGCCGATACCGCCGGCGCCTTCGAGGGTGCCGGAGAGGTCGAGGCCGCGGGTGTAGGAAGATTGAAGGGTGAAGGGTGAAGATTGAGTGGAGGTCAGCTCTTCGAGGACGCGCCAGCCGTCGTACACGTAGCGGGTGGTGGTGGCGGGCGCGGTGAGGCCGGAGGAGGCGGTGAAGGTGCGGCGCTCCACGCGGCGGCCGAGTCCGTCGTAGGTGTACTCTTCGCGGGCGGTCAGCGTGGCGGCGGAGACGAGGCGGTTTTCCTCGTCGTAGTCCAGCACGAGGCCGGAGGGCAGCGTGGTGGTGTTGCCGTTGGCGTCGTAGGTGGGGGTATCTGAAATCTGCGAATTTGAGATTTGAGAGACGATGGCGGTGTACTGGTTGACGGAGTTGGCGGTGTACGTGGTCGTCTCGGCGGCGGTCGCGGCAGTGAGGCGGTTGCCAATCGGATCGTAGGCGTAGGCAAACTCCCGGGCGGGCGTCTGGCCGGTGCCAGCGGGGGTCTCGGTGGCGGTGGCGAGCTGGCGGAGGGCGTCGTACGTGTAGGCGGTGGTCGCCGACGCGGTGGAGGCCGTGGTGCGCTGGCCGGCGAGGTCGTAGGTGTAGGCGTGCGTGGCCAGCGTCTGGCGGGCGGTGCCGGACAAGGTCGTACTCAGGAGGCGCCCCTGGGCGTCGCGTGCGTAGGCGATGGTTTGTCCGGTCGGCATGGCGAGCTGGGCCACCACACTGGCGCG
>MWDT01000737.1 GCA_002070825.1 Verrucomicrobia bacterium ADurb.Bin122 | reverse complement strand
GCTCGGCGAGAAGGCATACGACGCGATCGAGCGCGACGGGAGCACGATTTCCGGCGAGACGTTTGTGCCCCAGACGTACTCGGGAAAGGGCGCCTACCTGTGGGGCACGGCGAGGCCTTTGTACGATGAAACGGGCCGGGTGACCGGCGCGATTGAGAGCATCCGGGATGTGACGACGCGCAAGCAGGGCGAGCGGGAGGTGGCGGCGTGGAAACGGCGCTACGAGCTGGTCGCCGTGGCCTCCGGGCAGGCAACGTACGAGTACGACCCGGCCAGCGGGCATATCCTGTGGGGCGAGAGCGTGGTTCGTGTGCTCGGCTATGGGCGCGAGGAGATCGGCGAGGCACACGAGAACTGGATGCGGCTCATGCACCCGGACGATCGTGATCAGGTCGAGCGCACGTTGAGCGAGTGCGACCACACGCACGCGCCTTTTGTCGCCGAATACCGGTTGCAACTCAGGGAGGGCGGCTACCACTGGTTCCGAGATTGCGGCTACTACACCACCAATGCCGACGGCACGCCGTGCATGGTGGGCATGCTGGCGGATATCGAGGTGGCGAAGCAGGCCGAGGCACTCGTGCAACGGGCCCAGGAGGAGCTGGAGCTGCGCGTGCGGCAACGCACCGAGCAACTGGCACGCAGCAACGAGCGGTTGCGCGCCGAGGCGGTCGAGCGCTCGCGCACGCAACGTGCACTGGCCGCCAGCGAGCAGAAATACCGGGCGCTGGTGGACTCGTTGCCCCAGGTGGTCTTCGAGATGGACATGCAGGGAAACCTCCTGCTGCTCAACCGGGAAGGATACCAGGCAGGCGGGCTCACGCCGGCCATGATCGCGCAGGGCATCCACTTCATGGATCTGGTGGCCGAGGAGGACCGGCCGCGCGTGGTCGCCAACTGGCGACGCATCGTCTCCGGCGAGCGCAGGACCACCACGGGCGAGCGGTACACTTTTGTGCGGCGCGACGGCACCTCGTTCCCCGCCCGCAGTTATGCGCAGACGATCCTGCAGGACGGGCGCGCCGTCGGCGTGACGGGTTTCCTGATCGATGAGACCGAGCGGCTCCGCCAGGAGGAGGCGCTGCGCCGTGCGCACGCGCAGCTGGAGGATCGCGTCGCGCAGCGCACCGCGGAACTGGCCGCGAGCAACGACTCGCTGCGCCGCCTCCTCGATACGCAGGAGATGAACATCGCGCTCGCGCACGAGGTG
>MWDT01000736.1 GCA_002070825.1 Verrucomicrobia bacterium ADurb.Bin122 | reverse complement strand
CCGCGCCGACGATCCCGGCTGGCGATGGCACTGCATCTCCGGCCACGGCCAGTCCCTGTCCGACTGGGAGCGCCGCCCGCAGGCGGCGACAATTAGCGATCTCGGCGACGACATCGCCGCGCTAGAGGTGGAGCTCGACACAAAACTCACGGCAAAAGCGCCGCTGGCGAGCCCGGCATTTACGGGGAAGCCAACATGTCCCGAGCCGACTGTCGCGATGGGCGTCGCAAACAAGTCTTATGTCGACTCGGTTGCAGGCGGCGGCTCAACAAGTCCGACCGCTTGGGTCGCTGTGGATGAAGTGGAGGTGTCGAGCGCCGTGGCCTCGGTGGAGTTGCCGAGTAGCGGAGCAATGGACGAAAACTACGAATACAAGGTGGAGCTCTTTGGGTGGCGGCTGGCGGCGGCGGCAAATGTCTCGATGCAGGTGGATCTCGGGTCGGGGTACATCACCTCCTCTAGCTACGCTCGATCAGTGTCCTACGTCGCGGCTGGTGCGAACAGCCCCACCGATGCGACAATGGCCTCGTCGACCGTGATGCTACTCTCCACCGGTAATGCGGACTATCCGATCTCCGGGGATATCGTGTTTGCGCCGGGTCACCAGTCGACCGGCTACTCAGAGGTGCGCAACGAGTTTCTCTACCGCAACGCCTCCGGCCATACGGTCCATTTCATCGGTCGCAATTGGCTCACGACTCCGACCAACGCAGCCATCCAGCGTATCCGACTCCGGTGCTCGACGCAAAATACGACAGCCGGCAAGTTCCTGCTGTTCCGACGCCCGCTGGTCGCGTAGTTAGCCGCCGCGTTTCCAGGCGAACAAACGGAGCGCCTGCAAGATCAGGGCGAGCTAAAGGGGCGAGCTAAAGGGGACAGGTCCGAAACGCCGGCTGGACGGCGCCTTCTGCTGCCGATCCGAGCCCCACCGCGCCGGCCTCGCAGATGCCGTGCAATGACGTTCGCCGGCAAACAAGCGGCAAACACGTAGCCGCGCACCTCCGCCGCCTCGTCTATCAGCTCGATCAGCACATCTGCCCGCGAGCCGCGTCCGTAGGCGAGCCCGGCGAGTTTCTCGGCCGTGCTCATAGGCAGGCGCACCGACAGCGGCACCGTGCGCGGCTCGCCCTTGGCTGCGGCCTTGTTGCCGCGGGCAAATGATCGGCCGCGGGGTTTGGGTTTGCGGGTGCTCATGGTGCGACCTCCGTCG
>MWDT01000735.1 GCA_002070825.1 Verrucomicrobia bacterium ADurb.Bin122 | reverse complement strand
GCTCGGCGAGAAGGCATACGACGCGATCGAGCGCGACGGGAGCACGATTTCCGGCGAGACGTTTGTGCCCCAGACTTACTCGGGAAAGGGCGCCTACCTGTGGGGCACGGCGAGGCCTTTGTACGATGAAACCGGACGGGTGACGGGCGCGATCGAGAGCATCCGCGACATCACGACGCGCAAGCAGGGCGAGCGGGAGGTGGCCGCCTGGAAACGGCGCTACGAGCTGGTGGCCGTGGCCTCCGGGCAGGCGACGTACGAGTACGATCCGGCCAGTGGGCACATCCTATGGGGGGAGAGCGTGGGGCGCGTGCTCGGTTACGGCCGCGAGGAGATCGGCGAGGCGCATGAGAATTGGATGAGGCTCATGCACCCGGACGACCGCGGCCCGGTCGAGTGCACGCTGCGCGAGTGCGACCGCACGCACGCACCGTTTGTCGCCGAATACCGGTTGCAACTCAGGAAGGGCGGCTACCACTGGTTCCGCGATTGCGGCTACTACACCACCAATGCCGACGGCACGCCGTGCATGGTGGGCATGCTCGCCGACATCGAGGTGGCCAAGCAGGCCGAGGCGCTCGTGCAACGGGCCCAGGAGGAGCTGGAGCTGCGCGTGCGGCAACGCACCGAGCAACTGGCGCGCAGCAACGAGCGGTTGCGCGCCGAGGCGGTCGAGCGCTCGCGCACGCAACGTGCGCTGGCTGCCAGCGAGCAGAAATACCGTGCGCTGGTGGACTCGTTGCCCCAGGTGGTCTTCGAGATGGATATGCAGGGAAACCTCCTGCTGCTCAACCGGGAGGGTTACCAAGCCGGCGGGCTCACCCCTGCCATGATCGCGCAGGGCATCCATTTCATGGATCTGGTGGCGGAGGAGGACCGGCCCCGTGTGGTTGCCAACTGGCGACGCATCGTCTCCGGCGAGCACAGGACCACCACAGGCGAGCGGTACACTTTTGTGCGGCGCGACGGCACGTCGTTTCCCGCCCGCAGTTATGCACAGACGATCCTTCAGGACGGGCGCGCCGTCGGCGTGACGGGTTTCCTGATCGATGAGACCGAGCGGCTCCACCAGGAGGAGGAGCTGCGCCGCGCGCACGCGCAGCTGGAGGATCGCGTGGCCCAGCGCACCGCCGAGCTGGCCGCGAGCAACGACTCGCTGCGCCGCCTCCTCGATACGCAGGAGATGAACATCGCGCTCGCGCACGAGGTG
>MWDT01000734.1 GCA_002070825.1 Verrucomicrobia bacterium ADurb.Bin122 | reverse complement strand
TTGGGCGAAGACATGGCCGCGTTCATCCGCGCCAGAGGTGTCGCACGCTCGCAAATTTCCATCATCGGCAACTGGGCTCCCACGGGGCTGGCGCCGGCACCAGCCGACGAGGTCGCGAGACTGCGTCGGGATTGGGGGCTCGCCGATAAATTTGTGATCGCCTACTCGGGCAATCTGGGCCGCGTGCATGATCTCGACCCGGTGCTCGACCTCGCCGGTCAGTTGCGCGACGAGCCGCACCTTGCGTTTCTCTTCATCGGAGGAGGCGCGCAACAAGCCTGTCTCCAGAAGCGCGTCCGCGCCGAACAGCTTGACCAGGTGCATTTCCAACCGGCCCAACCTCGTGATCGGCTGGCTACGGCGCTCGGCGTCGGCGACCTGCACCTCGTGACACTCTTGCCGAGCTGCGCGTCGCTTGTGTTCCCCAGCAAACTCTATGGCGTCGCCGCGCTCGAGAAACCGATCCTCTTTCTCGGGCCTGACGACAGCGAGCCGGCGCGCCTCGTTCGCGAGTACGGCATGGGCCTCGCCTGTCAGCGGGAGGCTCTCACGACTCTGGCCAGTTCGCTCCGCCAACTATCGCAGAATCCCCTCGCATTGGCCGGCTACGGCGCGGCGGCACGTCAATTTGCCGAACACAACGGGGCATTCACCTCGGCATTGGCGCTCTGGCGGCAAGCCCTCCTGAAGCCACGCACGTGACCTTGCACCGCACCACGAGGATGGCAGTCTGCCAACCAACCGCTCGACACGCTCTGACATGATTCGCAGCCGCCTATTTTCTCTCGCCCTGATCACAGGCGATATTCTGTCCCTGCTGCTGCTCATCAACGTTGCTGCCGATTGGCGCGGGCTGAGCAGCCTGGATGAGATTTATTTCTGGGCAATCCTACCTCTGGCTCTGCTGACCTGCGGCACACTCTACCTGATCGATGGCTATTCGCCTCGGTCCGACATGGTCAGCCTCGACTACACCAGCCAGCACCTCATCGCCACCGCCTGCGCACTTTTCGGGGCACTCGTGCTCACGTTCATCGTTGTTTCCAGCATCCCGCTTCAATCTTCGCGTGGCGTGCTGGTGATCAGCTATGCCGGATTTGCCACGCTCTCGCTCGGATACCGCCGGTGGCTGTTTCAGCAACTCAGGCGCCGGCGCGGCGAACGGCCGATCATCTTTGTCGGCAGTGAGAAAAGTTGCGCCCACTTCCGCGT
>MWDT01000733.1 GCA_002070825.1 Verrucomicrobia bacterium ADurb.Bin122 | reverse complement strand
CGCCGGGGGCCTTTATCGTCAGGATGGCCCGTCCATCATGAACGAGTCGCGGTTAAAAATCTTTTCGGGTTGTTCGAACCGACCTTTGGCCGAAGGTATCTGCAAGGCCATTGGCGTGCCTCTTGGCGAGGCGACGGTGAAGTGCTTCCCAGACGGAGAATCCTTCGTGAAGATCAATGAAAACATCCGTGGTGCGGATGTTTACCTGATCCAATCGACCTGCCCTCCGAGCAACCATCACCTGATGGAACTGCTCATCATGATCGACGCCGCCCGCCGCGCGTCGGCCAACCGCATCACGGCCGTCATCCCGTTCTACGGGTACGCCCGCCAGGACCGCAAAGACCAGCCGCGCGTGCCGATCACGGCCAAGCTCGTGGCCAACCTGCTCGTCGCCGCCGGCGCGAACCGCGTGCTCACGATGGATCTGCACAGCCAGCAGATCCAGGGCTTCTTCGACATCCCCGTCGATCACCTCTACGCCTCGCCGGTCCTCTTCGACTATTTCAAGACCAAGGTCAGCACGACCAACCTCGTCGTCTGCTCCCCGGACGTTGGCGGCATGAAGATGGCCGCGGCCTATGCCGACCTCCTCGGCGCCGGCCTCGGCATGGTCGCCAAGAAACGCACCAGCGCCACGAAGGTCGAGGCGATCAATCTGGTCGGCGACGTCAAGGACTGCGACGTCCTCCTCGTCGACGACATCACCGAGACCGCCGGCACCCTGACGGCTGCCGCCAAGATTCTCCGCGACAACGGTGCCCGCACCGTGCGCGCCGCCGTGAGCCACTGCGTGCTCAACGACATCGCCTACGAGCGCCTCCGCAGCGGCCTGATCGACGAGTTGATCACCACCAACTCCGTGCCGATCGACACCCGCGGCCTGCCCATCACGGTTCTGAGCGTCGCCGATCTGCTCGGCCAGGCCATCGTGCGCATCAACTCCAACGAGAGCGTCACGAATCTTTTCCGCGTGAAGGGATTCTGATCGCGCCTCGCGCCTTCTTTCGGCCGGCGTCTTCACCGACGCCGGCTTTTTTGCGCCCGCGCGTCAGGCCGTGGCGCGGAGGTCGAAGCCGAGCTGCGCGGCCAGCCGCTGCGAGCGGACGCCGTAGAAACGCGCGAGTTCGCGCACGCGCCGGGCCTCCTCGGAATCGTCGCCGCACTGCGGGCCGCTGCGCACCGCCGCGATCATCAGATTCTTCGCCGTGTG
>MWDT01000732.1 GCA_002070825.1 Verrucomicrobia bacterium ADurb.Bin122 | reverse complement strand
ATGCGGCGCCTTGTAGAGCCGGTTTTCCTCGTCGTACTCGGCGATGTTGCCGAGCAGGCCGGAGAGCACGCTGCGATGGATCGCGCGATAGGCCGGCGTGCCAAACGCCGTCGTCTTCTCGTCCACGGTCTTCAGCCCGTTGTAGGCGGACGTCATCTTGAAGCCGTCGCGCGATTCGAGCACGTCGAGCAACTGCACATGGATGTCGCGCCACTCGCGCATGCGCACGTAGCTCAGGAAATGCGTGCGGCAGAATTTGCGGAGCTTGCCGGGCGCCATCGTGGCGAACTCGTCGTGGTACGACTCCCAGATGTTGAGCAACGTGAGAAAATCCGAGTCGCGGTGGGCGAAGCGGCGGTGCGCCGTGTCGGCCTCGCGCTGTTTGTCGAGCGGGCGTTCGCGCGGGTCCTGAATCGAAAGTCCCGCGGCGATGATGAGCGCCTCGCGCAGGCATTTCTCCGTGCGCGCCTGGAGGATCATGCGGCCCACCGTGGGGTCGACGGGCAGGCGCGCGAGCTCGCGGCCGAGCGGCGTCAACTGGCGCACGTCGCCCTCGCTGGCCGGCGGCGTGAGCGCACCGAGTTCTTCGAGCAGCGCGTAGCCAGCGCGGATGGCTTTCGGCGCGGGCGGATTGATGAACGGGAAACGCTCGATGTCGCCGAGGCCGTAGGCCTTCAGGCGCAGAATGACGTCGGCAAGATTGGCGCGCTGGATCTCCGGCTGCGTGAAACGTGGGCGCTCCAGATAATCCTTCTCCGAATAAAGCCGGATGCACACGCCCTCGGCCACGCGGCCGGCGCGGCCTTTGCGCTGGTCGGCACTCGACTG
This sequence comes from Verrucomicrobia bacterium ADurb.Bin122, assembly GCA_002070825.1. Classification (GTDB taxonomy): domain Bacteria; phylum Verrucomicrobiota; class Verrucomicrobiia; order Opitutales; family Opitutaceae; genus MWDT01. The sequence goes on along the minus strand of MWDT01000732.1, from coordinate 385 downwards.
CGCCACCGGCTCGATCGGCAGGCGGCGCGTGCGCGCCTGCGGCGAGTAGCGGCTGAGGCGCGCGAGGCCGGTGTCGATCACGTAGCGGATGCCGGGGATGGTGAGCGACGTCTCGGCGATGTTGGTCGCGAGCACGATTTTCCGGCGCTGCGACGAGGCAAAGACGCGCTGCTGCTCGGTGTTGGAGAGGCGGCCGAAGAGCGGCACGAGTTCGCAGCGGCCCAGCTTGCGCCCGTCGAGCAGGTCCATCGCCTCGCGGATGTCGCGCTCGCTCGGGAAAAACACGAGCAGGTCGCCCGTGTCGCTGTTGTCGAGCACGCGGAGCACGGCCTCGACCGCGCCGTCGACGTAGTGCAGCGCCTCGGCGCGCGCGTCGGGCTCGTCG
>MWDT01000731.1 GCA_002070825.1 Verrucomicrobia bacterium ADurb.Bin122 | reverse complement strand
TTGAGCAAGGTTTCTACGTTGCTCACCACAGCCCCCGCCCGGAGCGGAATCCCGCCTGCGGGCACTACCCGCCCAGTGAGTTCATAAACCAGAACATGCTCATCGCCAGCAGGGTAGTAGTCGCCCACCTCGGCCACGGTCACATTGGCGTACGCCCGAGCCGCCGCCTTCATGGCGTCAACTTCCCTGCTGTTCTTGCGCTTGACCGCAATGATGCCCCTGGATGCCCCTACGCACCCCATCATCACGGCGAGCCCCTGAGCCACATCGTCGGGACGAGCCCTCATAATGGCCTTGTCTTTCGCAAGTACAGGCTCACACTCTACCCCGTTAGCGATGACCACGTCTGCGGCGCCGCGTGCCTTGATGTGCGTGGGAAAGCCCGCTCCCCCCGCCCCCACTACCCCGGCCGCTTCGATTCTGTCCGCATCAGTCGTGCGCGCGCTCACACTGCTCACTCAGTCATCAGCTCCACCCCGGTTCGCCTGATTGCATCGCGAGCAAGCGGCGTGACGATTGCGCCGGCCGCCGCTACGATCGCCCGCTGCGGCTGCGACCGGGCGGCCTCGAGTACGTCTTCCTCAGTGATCACGACTCGAGCCGTCAGATCAATTGGCTCGCAGGTAGCCTCAGGCACAGACGCAAGAACAGACACAGGCGCAGACGCGCCGGTCGCTGCGCCCGCGCGCGTAGTCCCCGCCGCTCCTTCGGCAGTCGTCGAGGCCATAATCCTCGGGCTCACGATCCACGCCGTGTCGCCGCTGCTGCATCCGGCCGCGTTAGCTTCGTCCGTGTCGAGGTGCAGCTCCAGACGGTATGAATCACTCACCCGGCATACCACCGAGTCGAACATGGCGGCCCGCCTGCCGTCGCCTGCAATCGCGTCCACAAAGTCGCCATTGGCGATCCCTAGGTGACGCGCGTCCAGCGTGGTCATATGTAGATGGCGCGCCGCCACAATCGCGCCTTCGGTCAGCGCAACTGATCCCGCAGGGCCGACCAGCACAACGCCCGGCGAACCGGCAATGTCGCCGGAATCCCGCACTACCGCAGGAATCCCTATGGCATGGCAGTCACCAGCCGCGAGCTCTACCTGACTCCTGCCTCGCACGGGCCCGAGCACCCGAACGTGTTCAAGCGCGCCGCGAGGGCCCGCCACGAGTAGAGTCTCTTCCGCGGCAAACTGCCCCGGCTGCGACAGCGGGTTGCGCGGCGCA
>MWDT01000730.1 GCA_002070825.1 Verrucomicrobia bacterium ADurb.Bin122 | reverse complement strand
TCTAAAAACCGCCCGTGCTTAGCGTGATCCGACTCGGGCAAACTCGACCGTCACCAGGCACACGTCGTCGGTAAAGCCCTGGTTGGAGCCCGCCGCAGCTTTGTAGCGCCGCAGGTCATCGAGGAGCCCGTCACAAAGCTGCGACATCGGCCCCTTCAGCCGGTGTTCGACGGCCGAGGCCAGTCGGGCGGAGCCAAACTCCTCCCCATCGGCCCCCTCCACCTCCACGATTCCATCGGTGAACAACAGCAACCCGTCCCCTTCCATCAGCGGACGCGACGCGGTGTCGTATGTGGAGTCAGGAAGCAGCCCCAACGCCGGGCCAGGCCCCTCGGCTGTCTGGAGCGCCACAACCTGTCCCGCCTTGCGCTGCAAATACAGCGGCAGCGGATGGCTCGCATTGGCATAGCAAAGCTCGGCCTTTTCCAGATCAATGACGACATACGATGCCGTCACAAAGATCACGTCGCTCGTGCGCTCAAGGATGGTTTTGAGCCCGCGGTTCAGCGATTCGAGAAAACGCCCCGGCTCAGCCGCCACTGGTTGCAACTCCTCCAACAGCCCCCGCACGAGCGCCGTCACCAGCGCCGCGCGCACGCCATGGCCCATGACGTCGCAAACAAACACGCCGGCCTTCGTCGGGGAGATTTCCAAAACATCGAAAAAATCGCCTGCCATCTCGCTGCTCGGAATCCAGCGGTGGCAGAATTTCAGCGCGCTGTGCTCGGGGGCAGCATCTGGCGGAAAAACCGGATACTGTTGAGAGATCAGCGCCTGCTGCACCTCGCAGGCCATGGCCAGCTCGGCCTCCATCTGACGATTCTTGCGGCGAAGTTCCTCCGTGTACCGCGACAGCTGCATCTCAAGACAGCGTCTGTCCAACGCACTCATGATCGCGCGCCGCAACGTCGTCTGTTCGAGCGCCCCCTTCACCAGATAGTCCTTCGCCCCCTGCTTCATCGCATCGACGGCCACCGCCTCGCTGCCTCCGCCCGTGAGCATGATCACTGCAGGCTGCCACGCGGCCGGCATGTCCTGAATCTGCCCAAGCAGGGAAAGCCCGTCGATGTCGGGCAGATTATAGTCCAGCAGCACCAGATCGTAATTGCGCCGCTGCAACTCCTCCAACGCCGCCGCCCCTGTGGCCGCCCACTCCGAGCTGCACGGCAGTTCGTCCCTCATCAGGCGCAACGAGGTCTTAAGCCACATCGCGATCGAC
>MWDT01000729.1 GCA_002070825.1 Verrucomicrobia bacterium ADurb.Bin122 | reverse complement strand
CGATTCTGATGAGTTGTCGGTCGATTATCGGTCGATTGGGAAGATCGCGGGCCGGTTGCCAGGTAGCAGATTCCCGGTCGCTGGTAGTAGATTGGTAGTACTTTCATCATCGCCCGGCGTTGAGGACATAGCGGGCGCCGCGCCCTTTTCCGGTCGGATCCAGCAGTCCCAAGCTGGTCAATCCGGCCAAATCCCTTTGGACGGTGAGAAGTGCGACACCGAATCTCTTCCGGCACCAACCGCTGGTAACAGTGCCACTTTTCTGGACCTCGATGAGGATCTTCTTCTGCCGTTCGTTGAGCTGCGCCTCGATCGCCGGCGTGATCGGGCCGCTGACACCCGCCGGCACCTTCAGCCGCTCGTAGTCTCCGTCCGGACCGGGCAGCGTCACCACGAAGAAGCCGTCCTGCTGGCCGAGCGTGGGCGCCTCCAGCCCGTGGTTGAGCATCGCCTCCCGCATTCGGGCGAACCCGCTGCCGCGCTGCTCCATCAGCCCCAGCGTCGCGAGCGTCTGGGCGATCAGCGGATTGCGCGAACACGGGTTGTAGCCGCCCTTGCGCAGCTTCGCCAAGGTCAGCGGCTGCGGCGGATAGCCGGGGTTGGCGATCTCCACCCGGTCGCTGTACACGCGCACGAGGACTTTGCGCGCGCGGTCCTCGTAGGTGCGATGCGCCACGGCGTTGACCAGCGCCTCGCGCAGAGCCGCCACCGGGTACTCGTCGAGCCGCAGGTTGTTGAGCCCGACCACGCGCCGCGGATGAAAGGTGTGGGCGTCGATGAACTCGAGCACCTGCGCCAACGCGTGCGGCAGCGGGGCGTTGATCGTCGCCTGGCCCTTGGGGCGCCCGCCGACCCGCACGTCGTCGTAGGCATCGGCCAGGATCTCGCATTGCGGGAAACGATCCGCCGGGCGGGCTCCGAAGAGAAGAAATGCCGCCACCGTGGGATGCACCGTCGGCGGAATCCCACTCCGGACCGCCAAGCCGCGCGACATCAAGGCCCGGCCGTCGAGGCGCAAGGCCTGCTCCACCTGGTTCGCTGCCGTCTCGTGGTTGAAGTGGGAGACCAATGCCTTGTCCAGAGAGTCGATCGGCACTTCCGGCAAGACTCCCGCCTCGAACGCGGACGCCGCCTCGATCTGCTGCCGGCCCTCGGCCACCTCGGCCGGCGTAGCCTTGAGGTTGAACTCTTCCGCCAACGCGCGGCGGAGGGCGTCGAGCA
>MWDT01000728.1 GCA_002070825.1 Verrucomicrobia bacterium ADurb.Bin122 | reverse complement strand
TTCCTCATCCAGTCCGGTTCGCTGGCCACCTCGACGAGCGAGCGCGCCGTGGCGGCCTTCAGCGTGGGACTCTTTTTGTTTCTCGTGCTGCTGGCCGCGCAAACGCTGCGTGCGAGCTCGATCTGGTGGACGGCGCTGGCCGGCTGCGCCGCGGAGGTCGCGTTGCAATGGTCCGTGAAGGACTCCACAGGCGGCATGATCTCGTCGGTTTTTCTTCTGCTGGCCGGTGCGGCGCTCTGCGATTTCGCACGCCACCGCCGGCTCGCGCTCGTGCGCCAGGTGGTGACCGAAAACGCGAGGCGGGAGCGGCTCGGCCGCTATCTCTCGCCGGCAGTGGCGCGCTTTGTGGAGCAACAGAGCGGGGAGCTCGGCGCGGGAAAGTCGTTTGAGGTCACGGTGCTCTTCAGCGATCTACGCGACTTCACCGCGATGAGCGAGGCCCAGCCAAGCGAGACGATCGTCGCCTGGCTCAACGAATACCACGCGATCATGGTCGAGACGATTTTCCGCCACGGCGGCACGCTCGATAAATACACCGGCGACGGAGTGATGGCCTATTTCGGCGCGCCGGTCGCGCAGGAAGACCATGCCATCCGCGCGGTCAACTGCGCCGTCGAGATGTACGCCAATCTTGCCAAGGTCAACGAGCGGCGCGTGGCACGCGGCGAGGCGCCGCTGCGCATGGGCATCGGCATCCACAGCGGCCCGGCGGTGATCGGCGACATCGGCGCGCCCAACCGGCGCGAGTACACAGCCATCGGCGACACGGTAAACCTCGCCTCGCGGATCGAGAGCCTCACCAAGATCCACGGCGAACACATCCTCGTCTCGGAGGAGACGCGCCGGCGCAACGGCGCCGCGCACCAGTTCAAGGATGCCCCGCCGCTGCCCGTGAAGGGAAAGAGCAAGCCCGTGGCCACCTTCGCGCCGCTCGGCTGAGCCGCAAAAAAAGCCCGCACGCAGCGGGCTTTTCTTCGGAGCGAAAGGCTCAGCGGGCGTCGCCGTAGCCGTTGGGATGCGACTCGTGCCACTTCCACGCGGTGGCGATGACGGACTCGGCGTCCATGTACTTGGGCGTCCAACCGAGCTCTTTCTGGGCCTTGGAGGAATCGGCGAAGAGCGCCGGGGGATCGCCGGCACGGCGGGGCGATTCGATCACCGGCACTTTTTTGCCCGTGATCTTTTCGACGGCCTGGATGATTTCGCGCACGGAGAACGGTTTTCCG
>MWDT01000727.1 GCA_002070825.1 Verrucomicrobia bacterium ADurb.Bin122 | reverse complement strand
TACTCCTTGACCCGCGCGGCCTGCTCCGGCGTCAGCCGCCCGCCCGAGGTGAACGTGGCGCGCGAATAGACGATGCCCTGAGCGTTCTTCGTCTTTTCGAGGCCGATCTTGGTGAATAGGCTGTAGCACGGAACCGCCTTCGAGGCGAGCCGCATGAAATACTGCCGCGCCGGCTTGAGAGAGCTGGGCGGGAGGCTGACGATCTCGGGCAGCAGGTTGTCCTCGCGGACCAGGAACAACTGCCGGACCAGCTTGCAGGCCTGGCCTTCACCACGCGAGTCGCTGCCGAATTTCGCGAAATCGCACTGGAAGCAGTTCTTGCCCGGCTTGCCGATCCCGGTGCGCGCGTCGAGCGAATAGCAGTCCGGAGGCATGTTCCCGTCGGACTGTTCCATCGGCACGCTCCAGTAAGCCCGCGTGTCGCGCCAGGCGACGATGATGCCCGAGAGTTCCTTCAGCATCTCCTCGCCGTCGAGTCCCTGAACCGTCCAGGCGGTGCCGCCGCCGGCCGGGATCTTGATCCTCTCCAGATCGGAGGCGCTCATCGCGCTGTCGCCGAGATTGGCGGCCACCGCGTCGCGAACCTCCTGGATCGGGGTCTGGAAGATCACGAACGGACTGATCGCAACCTCCTTCTTTGCCGGTTCCTTTTTCACGAGTTCTTTTGCCATGGTTAGCTTCTCCTGGTTCTAAGTTTGAAAACTTCGCTGATTTCGAGGACTTCGCGGAGGCTCGGCGGCAGCGGCCGGCCTTCGCGGTCCAGTTCGCGCACATACGCGCTAAGGCTGTTGGTGTTGAAGGTCTCCTCGACGTAGTCGCCCAGGCGGCAGCGTTTGAGCGCCTTGCACACTGCGGCCTTGTCGCCGTCCCTGGCCTTCGCCCAGAGCTTGCGCTCGATGTAGACCGTGCGGCCGTCGATCGAGATCTTTTCGAAGCCGCCTTGCTCGAACTGCGGCAGCAGACGCTGCTCGAGTTCCGCGGCTTCCGCTTTCACGGCGTCGACCTCGGCCTCCAGTTGCCGGCGCCGTTCTTCGAGGGCGACGAAGCGCTTCAGTTCTTCGGTGTTCATTGATCTCCTTTCAGTTGCTGCAAAACCGCGGTAACCACGTCGGCCTTGGCGGCCAGCGCGGCCATGACCTTCTCGTCCACCGTGTTCTTCGCGAGCAGGTGGATGTACTCGACCGGCCGCGTTTGGCCGGGCCGATGAATGCGGGCGAGGCTCTGCTCGTA
>MWDT01000726.1 GCA_002070825.1 Verrucomicrobia bacterium ADurb.Bin122 | reverse complement strand
GATGACGTCCATGATGGACATCATCTTTCTGCTTCTTTTTTTCTTCATTACGACTTCGGTCTTTTCGCAGTGGGAGTATGAGATCAACATCAGCCTGCCCTCGGCTCAGAGCGGTAAGGTGCCGGACCGTTTGCCCGGCGAGATCATCATCAACATCACCAAGGACGGGCGTGTCTCCGTCAATCAGCAGGATCTGACGCTCGACGCGCTCAGAACGCGGCTTGACCGTCTCGCGCGCTACTTTCCCGGACAGCCGGTCGTGTTGCGCGCCGACAAGGAGACGCGCTACGACGACCTGATCAAGGTGGTCGACACCTGCCGCAAAGCCGATATCTGGAACTTCTCGATGGCGACGAGCGAGGAGAAGGGCGACGCGACGGAGAAAAAATGAGGATGCGTTTCACACGTCTATGCGCGGGGATGTTGCTGGCCGGCCTGGGGGCCGTGGCGGCTGCAGATCCCGTGGAGCTGACCGACCGGATGCAGTTGGCGGACGGGCTTTTCCGTCGCAGCCTCTTTGATCTGGCGGCGCGCGAGTATGCGGCGCTGGCCGAGACGCCGGACGCGCAGGCGCTCGACGATGTGCTCTTCCGCCTGGGTGAATGCTACCGCCGCCTGAAAAAGTTGCCCGAGGCCGAGGCGGCCTATAAGCGGCTGGTGGAGTCCTTCCCGGCCAGCCGCAACGCGTCGCGCGCGCGGCTTCAGCGCGCCTTGATTCTGATGGAGTCCGGCGGCGCCTCGCTAGAAGACGCGGCCGCCTCGTTCGCCAAACTGTCGGAGCCCTCCGTGCCGGCCGAAGTGCGCGCCGCCGCGCTCTACCATGGCGGCGAAACGTTGGAGAAACTGAAGCGCCCGGACGAAGCGCTGGCGCGGTATGAGGGGCTGGTCAAGGAGTTTGCCGATACCGATTACGGCATGTATGCCGGGTTGCGCACGGCCTGGCTGCTGACGCGCCGCAACACGGCGGAGGACCGCCGCCGCGCCTTGGGGATCTATCTGGATCTGGCGCACAAGGCCAAGGAGGCCAAGGTGGTGGAAGAAGCCTCGTATTTTGCGGCCCAGGTCTCGTTGCTGGACGGCCGCCACGAAGAGAGCGCCAACCTCTTCCTCGCGCTGCGCACCAAGTTTCCGGATTCGCCGCGCGTGACCGAGAGCGCCCTGGCCGCGGCGTGGGCGAACTATTATGCCGGGCGCTACAAAGAGGCCTCCGAGTTGCTGGACCGGGTGATCGGCC
>MWDT01000725.1 GCA_002070825.1 Verrucomicrobia bacterium ADurb.Bin122 | reverse complement strand
GGGACCCACGGGAGCGGATTCCAGCCGCCGAGGAAGAGCAGGACAAACACGCCGGAGCCGACGAGCATGTGCGCGTACTCGGCCACGAAGAAGAGCGACCACTTGAAGGAGCCGTACTCGGTGTGGAAACCGCCGACGAGCTCGGCCTCGCCCTCGGGCATGTCGAAGGGCAGGCGGTTGGTCTCGGCAAACATCGACACGAGGTAGATCAGCGCGGAGACCGGCATGAGCATGCCAAACCAGGTGCCGCTCCAGAAACCGGTGCCGCTTTGCAACTCGACCACGCGCACGAGGCTCATCGAGGCCTCCTGGCCGGGGGCGTTGATCCAGAGCAGCACGGGCACGACGGAGAGCGTCAGCGAGAGCTCGTACGAGATGAGCTGCGCGGAGGCGCGCACGCTGCCGAGGAACGGATACTTCGAGTTGGAAGCCCAGCCGGCGAGGATCACCGAGTACACGCCGAGCGAGCCGACCGCGAGCACCGCGAGCAGGCCGATGTCCACGTTGACCAGCATGAGCGGGCGCATCGCGTTGACTGCGGCGTCCCAGTACGCGCCGAAGGGCACGAAGGTGACGGTGGAAAACGCGGGGATGAGCGCGACGATGGGCGCGGCGACGTAGTAGAATTTGTTAACGTGGCCGGGGATCGGATCCTCCTTCAGCAGGAGTTTGCCGCCGTCGGCGAGCAGTTGGAAGAGGCCGAGGCGCTGGAGAAACGGCCCGAGGATCGGGATGTATTTCGCCCAGATGACCATCGTGCGGTTCGGGCCGGGGCGGTCCTGAATCCAGGCGGCGACTTTGCGCTCGGCGAGCGAGGATGCGCCGGCGATCGGGAAGATCACGAGGATGACCGCGAGGCCCTTGAGGACCATCTGCACGAGCGGCGGGAGGTTGAAGAAAAGGTCGGCCATGGCGGAAATCAGGCGCTGCGGTGCGGCGTGTAGTGGAGGGTTTCGCCCTCGGGGAAGGGCAGGGCGGCCCACTCGGCGTGGTCGATCACGCGGCCGGTCTCCGGCAGCGTGCGGTACGACAACCCGGCGAGCGCGGGCACCTCGGCGGCGAGCAGCGCCCAGATGGCGTCGACCGTCGCGGGCGGCGTGATGCCACCGGCGGCGGCGATCAACTGCGCGAGCGCGCTCAGGTCGCCGCTCACGCCGGCCGGGCCGGGGACTGCGGCGGCAAACTTCTGCACGCGGAACTGTTGGTTGATGAAGGTGCCGTCTTTTTCGAAGGC
>MWDT01000724.1 GCA_002070825.1 Verrucomicrobia bacterium ADurb.Bin122 | reverse complement strand
TCGCGCACGTCGCGGATGATGTCGAGGTACGGGCCGGCCGGTTTCACCATCACGATGTCCGCGCCTTCGTCCACATCGAGGGAGACTTCGACGAGCGCCTCGCGGCGGTTGGCGGGGTTGAGCTGGTAGGTGCGTTTGTCGGACGGGCCGGCGATTTTGCCCACGCTGGAGGTGCCGACGGCATCGCGAAACGGTCCGTAAAACGCCGACGCGTACTTGGCCGAGTAGGCCATGATGGAAACGCGTTCGAAGCCCGACGCGTCGAGCGCCTGGCGGAGCGCGCCCACGCGCCCGTCCATCATGTCGCTGGGCGAAATCATGTCGGCGCCGGCGCGGGCGTGCAGCAGCGCCATTTCGATGAGGCTGGCGATGGTGCGGTCGTTATCGACCTCGCGGCCATCGGCGCTGAGCACGCCGTCGTGCCCGTGCGTCGTGTACGGGTCGAGGGCGATGTCGGTGATCACGGTGAGCTCGGGCACGGCGGCCTTCACGGCGCGCACGGCGCGGGCCACGAGCGCATCCTCGCGCAGGGCGACCGTGCCGTCGGCATCCTTCAACTGCTCGTCGATTTTGCCAAAGAGGTCGACGGCCGGCACGCCGAGGTCGCGGAGCGCGCGGCACTCGGTGACGAGGTCGTCGAGGTTGTAGCGGAAGATGCCGGGCATCGACGCGATGGGCTCGGGCGCGCCATGGCCATCGACGACGAATAGCGGCGCGATGAAGTCCTGCGGGCGCAGCACGGTCTCCTCGACGAGGGCGCGCAGGCTGGGCGTGCGGCGCAGGCGGCGGGGACGGTGCGTGAGATCGAGTTTGAGAGAGGCCATGGCGTTGAGTCGGCCCACCCAAACAGGCCTGGCGGGTGCCTGCCACACGTTTCTTCCGCAGGATGGAATCGAAAAACGCTATTCCGCTGCGGCGGAAATTCCCTCAACCTGCCGCCTTTCGCATGGCCATCCGTCTCTACGAATCGATTTCCCGCGAGTACCGAGAGCTCCGCCCGTCGCACGCCGACGGCGTTTACCGCTTCTACAACTGCGGGCCGACGGTCTATGCGCCGGCGCACATCGGCAACTTCCGCACCTTCGTCGTCAACGACCTCATCCGCCGCCTGCTCGAGCTCGAGTTCGGCCCGGACAAGGTGAAACACGTGCGCAACCTCACCGACGTGGACGACAAAACCATCCGCCGCTCGCGCGAGGAAAAGCGCCCGCTCGCCGAGGTCACCCAGCAGTGGAC
>MWDT01000723.1 GCA_002070825.1 Verrucomicrobia bacterium ADurb.Bin122 | reverse complement strand
GCCGTCACCGTCAGCATGGCCGCCGCAGGCGTCGGCGTGTTGCCCGACGCCGCCTCCGAGAAAAAAGAGATCCCCACCTCGTACGAGAAGTTCTCGGGCTTCGTCTTCAAGATTCAGGCCAACATGGACCCGAAGCACCGCGACCGCATCGCCTTCATGCGCGTCTGCTCCGGCAAATTCACCCGCGACATGACCGTGGTGCACCAGCGCACCGGCAAAACCGTCCGCCTCTCCTCCTCGCACAAACTCTTCGGCCAGGACCGCGAGACCGTCGACGAGGCCTGGCCGGGCGACGTCATCGGCCTGGTCGGCTACGACGCCTTCGGCATCGGCGACACCCTCACGGAAGACCGCAGCATCGTGTACGACGAGATCCCGCGCTTCCCGCCGGAAGTCTTCTCCTACATCTCCAATCCCAATCCCTCCGACGCCAAAAAGTACCGCGCCGGTCTCGAACAGCTCCTGCAGGAGGGCGTCGTGCAATCCTTCACCGCACGCCACGCCCCGCCGGGAGCCACGCTGCTCGCCGCCGTCGGTCCGCTGCAATTCGAAGTCGTCCAATACCGCCTCAAGGCCGAGTACGGCGCCGAGTCCACGCTCACGCCCTCGCCGTGGACCGCGCTCAAATGGCTGGAGCCACATCCCTCGCTCGAAAATCCGGGCAACCTGATCGTCGCCACCGGCGTCAGCTTCGGCACCGACAAGTTCAACCAGCCCGTCGTCTTCTTCCCCAACGAATGGTCGTCGCACTATTTCATGGAGAAGAACCCCGAGCTCAAACTCCACGACCTGCCGCTCGAACAAACCCTGCGCGACTGACGCCCTCGCCCTGCCTCCGATGAAAGCCCGTCTGTCGTTCGTTGCGCTCCTGGCCTCCGCCACCGCACTCCTGTCCGCCGAAACCGGCGACCCGGCCGCCACCGAAATCTGGAGCCCCGTGCCGGCCATCGTCACGCCCGGCACCGCCACGACCGCGCCGTCCGACGCCATCGTGCTTTTCGACGGCACTTCGCTCGATGCGTGGACCAGCGACAAGGGCGCGCCCGCCGGCTGGACCGTCGAAGACGGCGTCCTCACCATCAAGCCCGGCAGCGGCAGCCTCGTCACCAAGCAGTCGTTCGCCGATTGCCAACTCCACATCGAATGGCGCTCGCCCGCCGCCGTCACCGGCGAGGGGCAAAACCGCGGCAACAGCGGCGTCTATCTGCAAAACCGCTACGAGGTGCAGATCCTCGACAGC
>MWDT01000722.1 GCA_002070825.1 Verrucomicrobia bacterium ADurb.Bin122 | reverse complement strand
GGCGACGGTGTACAGCTACGGCAAGGAAAACGATGCGCAGGGCGCCGCGACTCCGGGCTACACCACGGCCACGTTTACCGGCGCCGGTGCGAACTTCGCGTACACGTTTCCCTCCTACTCGATCACCGTGATCGAGCTCGCCGCGCCGGCCACGTTTACGGCGCAACCGACATCGGTTGCGGTCGATGCCGGCGGCTCCGCGCAGTTTGCGGTCACGGTCACTTCATCCGGCTCGGTGACCTACCGCTGGCAACGCTCGACCGATGAAGGCGCGAACTGGAGCGACCTCGCCGACGGGGCTGCGTTTTCTGGGACGGGCACGGCGACGTTGACGGTGGCGCAGGCCAGCTTGGCCGATTCCGGTTCGAAGTTCCGCTGCGTGGTGACGGTGGCCGGGGCGGGCCAGGTCGTCTCCAAGGCGGCCACGCTCACGCTCCACGGCAGCCAGTTTGCGGCGTTGTCGGCACGGGCACCTGCCGGGACGGGCGAGCAGACCTTGATCCTGGGCTTCGTGTTTGCCGGAGGCGGCAAGCCGACGCTGGTGCGCGGCGTGGGCCCCGGTATTTCCGCGACGGTGAGTGGCTATCTGCGGGACCCGCAACTGCGGTTGTACTCTGGAAGTGGGGCCGAGGTGGCGAGCAACGACGATTGGGCGGGCGGTGCCTCGCTGTCGGCTGCGTTTGCCAAGACTGGCGCCGGCGCGCTCTACCCGACGTCCAAGGATGCCGCACTCCACGAGTCACTGACGGCCAATGTGTACACGGCGCATGTGAGCGGCGCAAATGGCACGACCGGCGTGGCGCTGGCCGAGGCGTACGATGCCAATCTCTCCGACAAGACGAAGCGGCTGACGGCGTTGTCGGTGCGCAATCAGGTCGGCGTGGACGATGCGATCCTGATCGCGGGCTTCGTGATCGCGGGCGATGCGCCGAAACAGGTGATCGTGCGTGGTGTGGGGCCCGGTCTGGCCAAGGACGTCGTCGCCTACCTCGCTGACCCGCAGCTTCTGGTACACCGGCTCAAGGACGACCGGAGCGGCTGGGACCTCGTCGGATCGAACGACGACTGGGACGGCACGACAGACACCGCGGCGCTTTTCGAGAGTGTGAGCATGGGCGCGCTGACCGTAGGCTCGAAGGACGCAGCGCTGGTGCTGACGTTGGAGCCTGGCATCTATACGGCACAGCTGACGGGCGTGGGCCGTACGACCGGCGTCGGTGTCGTCGAGATTTACGAGGTGCCG
>MWDT01000721.1 GCA_002070825.1 Verrucomicrobia bacterium ADurb.Bin122 | reverse complement strand
CTCGTCGCAACATTCCATGTAGGCCAGGCCGCAGGCGATGCCCGTCTCCCGCTGCTCGGGAACGCTGTCATCGGTAAAGGTTGGATACAACAGGTGCGGCGCGAACGGCGCGTGACCGTTTCTCATGACCCGTCGGCAAAGCGCCTCGGCGACCTTCACGTTTCGGGCTATGTCACCCGCGAACGGGCTGCAGACAAAGATGCGTTTCATCGGTCCTCTCAAAGTGTTTCGTAGTTTCTGATCTTCCGCTCCCGAAGATCCTTGTAGACGGCCTCGGCCACCTTCCGGCCATCGATGTTGGTGGTCACGCTCAGTTCCACCGGGCGGTCGGCCAGGCCATCGAGGCGCGAGAGCAGCGATTCCAGCAGTTCGCGCAGCCCCGGACCGGCTTCCTCTGCCCGCAGGGGTGTCGCTGGAGCGGTGCGGGCCGGAGCAATCAACCGTTCGGAGGGCACCGTCTCGGTCAGTCCGGATTGCAGGGGCTTCGCTATCGGGGTCGGCGCGGCCGTCTTGGGCCGCTCGATCCCGCCCGGTGCCAGTGAGGCGTCTCCTCTTACTGGTGCCGGTTCCACCGCCAACGGCTGGGTATAGGTCTTACTTACCGGCTCGATGGCCGCCGCGACGGTCTGCACGGTGCCGTTCATCGGTTGCGGAGGCGGTGCGGCCGTGGCCATGACCGGCTGGAGCATCAGCATGGCGCTCAGGGCCTTGGGCACCAGGCGCTCGTCCAGACGCGGCACGAGACTGAGCACGCTTTCGATGATGCGTTGCCCAATCGATTCGGCGGGCGGCGCAGCTCCGAGCGGTTGCTTCTGCTCGGCCACCTGCGGAATCGGGGTCTGGACTCCCAGCATGGCGCGAGCGGAAGAGAGCAAACCGTTGGCGATCCCGGCGCTGCGATCCTTGAGTGCCTGGATGCCCGTGCTCGCGCCGCTGGAAAGCCTTTGCCAGAGGGATTGCCCCTCTGTACCGGCACTGGCAAAGATTCGGCCCACAGCCCCGGGGACGGCAGACAGCGTGGCAACGATCCGGTCGCGGTCATTGACGGCTCCCGTGGCCAGCGCGTCCCAGGCATTGACTCGGGGCGGCTTGATCGCCAGCTCGGGCGTGTCGCCAAACAGGGATTGTTTGAGACCGCCGAAAATGGCACCGGCCTTGGCCGCGACGGTTTGTGCGCCGGAGGTCAGACCATCCCAGAGTTTTCCGGCCATCCGGAAGGGAGCCGAGGCGGCGTCCATGAGGTTTCCG
>MWDT01000720.1 GCA_002070825.1 Verrucomicrobia bacterium ADurb.Bin122 | reverse complement strand
TCGCTCAAATCCGCGACGCGGATCCGGGGTTTCCCGGCGAGCGGATGTCTCTCAGGCAACAGCGCCATCAACTCGGTGTTGAGCAGAGGCAGATACGCCAGATTACGGTGCAACCCGGCCACCTCCTTGGCCACAAATCCCAGGTGAGCCTTGCCCGTTCGCAGCATCGAAAGGTGCTGCAGTAACGGCAGCTCGCAAAGGTCGATTTCCACGCGCGGGAACTGGCTGCGAAACTCGGCAATCGCCGTGGGCAGCAAGCTGATCGGCAGTCGCCACTCGGTGCAGACGATCAACTTCCCCTCCGTGCCCTCTCGCACCTCACGCACCGCCGAGACCGCCATGTCCACCTGTGCGAGCACTTTTTCGACATGTGTCAGAAACAGGCGCCCCGCATCGGTGATCTGCACGCGCACGCGATTGCGATCGAAAAGCTGCACGCCGAGCTCGGCCTCCAGCGCCTTCACTTGCCGGCTCAACGCGGGCTGCGCCACCCGCAAGGACTCGGCTGCACGACTGAAGTTCAGTGTCGTGGCAACCGCGTGAAAATAGCGGAGGTGGCGGAGTTCCATGGCCGCAAACTACGCTGCCCGCCGGCAAGAATACAAGTCGGCGAAACAAACCCATTCTCCACGATGGCACAAAAAAGCCGGTTTCAGGAAACGCCATAGCCGTCTCCCGAAACCGGTTTATCGGCCGAACGGAGCGACCGCCCAGCTTATCCCTGTCAGCTTTGCGGAGGCACGCGTGGGGCTTCGGTGGCTTTCGCAACAGGCACCTCGTCGCCGCCACCGCCAAGCGCGGCGTAGAGTTGCACCTGGGTTGCGAGCCTCGCCATGCGCAACGCGACCAGCCCCTGCTGGGCGCCAAACAAAGAGCGCTGCGCATCCAAGACGACGAGATAACTATCGACGCCCTTTTCAAAGCGAGCCGACGCCAAGCGGTGGCTCTCGGACAACGCCTCGACGAGCCTCTCCTGCGCAGCGACCTGCTGGTCGAGCGTCCCGCGTGCGGCGAGCACATCGGCGACCTCGCGGAAGGCGCTTTGGATGGCCTTTTCGTAGCCCGTGAGCGCGAGCTTGCGCTGCACCTTCGAGGCCCGATGCGCAGTCCAGGTACGTGCGTCGAAGATCGGCATCGAAGCGCTCGGCGAGAAGTTCCAGGTGCGCGTGCCCGATTCAAACAATCCCGAGAGCTCGTTACTCGCAGAGCCGAGGGTGCTCGTCAGGGAGATGCGCGGGAAGAAGGCCGC
>MWDT01000719.1 GCA_002070825.1 Verrucomicrobia bacterium ADurb.Bin122 | reverse complement strand
GGCGAAGCTGGCCGACCCGAAGGAGTACGAGCGCATCAAGAGGTTTGCGGGCTATCTCGGCACGACCCCCGAAGACCCCATCGTGGCGCAGCGTTTGACCAACCCCCTGAACTTCTCCAGCTACTCCACGCTGAACCAGTTGATGACGACCGGCAACGTCGATGAGGTCAATGACCTCACCCCCGAGGGAAACGTGGCCGGGCTCGGGCTGAAAGCGGCGCTGACGCAGTTCGGGCATGCCGGCGGCGTTCTTCGTCGGCGCAATGACGCCCTTGTCAGCCGCATCGCGGCCGGACAGGAGCTGGAGGTCGGGGACACCAGAGAGCCCTCCGCACAGATCGCAACAGGTATGGCGGGGACTCCTCGCCCCAATCTGCGCATCTTCAAAAAGCTGGAGGACATGACCCGTAAGGAGCAGGACGTCACCGTCCCCAAAGAGATCATTGATCTGGTGAACCAGTACGACACTCCCGAGGCCCCGCTGGACGCCCGCACCCGCGCAAAGGCGATCTACGAGGCGGCGAAGTCGAGCGCCACGGAGAGGGCGCAGATCATGGAAATGGCGGCGTTGGAGCTTGCCTTGCGCGAGGAGCTGACGGGCAAGTCGGACGGTTTTTGGAACAGCCTCGGCGTGCTGGCGGCTAAGGGCATGCCCACGGTAGGCTACGGACAGACCTTTTTGGTGGGCGGAGCGTTGGGTGGGCCTGCGGGCGCGTTCGCTGCGGCTACAGCGGTCTCGGGCGCGGACAAGACCTCCGAGCTTTTGACGGCGGACATCAACCCCGACACGGGCGAAGTGGAGAAGCAGGGCACGGATTATGACGACGCCCGGCTGCGCGGCTACGCCTATGGCGCGTTTGAAGCGGCCAGCGAGCAGTTCACCGGCAAGGTGCTGGGGACGGCGCTCAAGGGGCTGGACAAGGTTACGGGCGGCTATGTCGGCAAGGCACTCTCCAAGGGGCTGGATGCGGGGGCGCGGCAGATGGCGAAGACCTCCATCGGGCGGGGTGTCGCGGAGCTGGCGAAGGGTATTCAGCGCATCGCCGGGCTGTCGGCGTTGAATCATCCGGGGATAGAGGGCTTGGAGGAGGGCATTCAGCAGTGGGGGGACGCCGTGTTCGCGCAGCGCCCTTCCGACACCGAGACCCCCGTCTACGTCAAGAACGTGCTCAATGAGGCGACGGGCGAGATGGAGCAGATGCGGGTGGAGCCCGGCTCGGATGAAGAGCGGACGGCCAAGCGCATGCTC
>MWDT01000718.1 GCA_002070825.1 Verrucomicrobia bacterium ADurb.Bin122 | reverse complement strand
AAATCCCCCTCGGCGACGTTGGGCGTGAGCTCCGCCACATGCGCCTCCTCGATGGTCGAGCCCTCGCCCGCGTACAGCGCGAGTTTGCTCACTTCCTCGACGAGCAGGCGCGTGTTTTGCCCGACCTTGGCGAGCAACAGCTCCGTCGCGCCCGGCGCAAACTTGGCGCCGAGCCGCTTCGCCTCCGCCAGCGCCACGCCGGCGAGCGCCTCGCCCGCCCGGTCGCCGTCGCCACCGATCAGCAGAAAATCGCTATGTTTCTCGCACCACTTCGGAAACGCCCGCCGGCGGTCGATCGGCGCCGCCGTCACCAGCACAGCCACCTCCGCCGGGTTGACCGTCTCCAGCAGCGCCTGCAAATCCTCCACGAGCTTCAGCGTGCTGTCGGCGCGCCCCGTGACGCTATCCGCCAGGAAATTCACGTCCTTCAGCCAGACGACGCGTTTGCCGCCGAACATCGACACCGTCTGCACCGCCTCGCGGAAACGGTTGATCGCCGACTCCACCTCGCCGACGTTGGCCGCGAAGCCGCTGATCACGTCGCGCGCAAATTCGTCGGCCTGCGACTCGGCCACCAACGCGTCGAAACGCTCCCGCCCCGCGCGCCCCACGAGGAAATCGTCGGGTCCGCAGACCATGAAGAAACGGGCAGCAGCGTCGGACATGCCTGCCCACGATGCGGCCCGGCCCCCGGCAAACAAGAACGAAGAACGCCCCGCCCCGTTCCACTGAGAGATTTCCCGAAGTAACCGGCACCACGGCGGTGTTGTACCTCCAAAGGTCCTCAGCCCCATGCTCCTCTTCCGCCTGTTCGCCACACTCCTTTGCCTCGCCGCGTTTTCAATGGCCGCCCCAGCCGGCACCGACGCGCCCACCCACAACGGCGCCACCTGCCGCTACGAGACGTTGCAAGTCCCCGCGCTCTCGCTCGCGGGCAACAAAACCGGCGAGGCCACGCGCCAGCCGGTGTACGTTTACCTGCCGCCCTCCTACGCAGAATCGGGCACGCAGCGCTACCCCGTCCTCTACTTTTTCGCCGGCTATTACGAGAGCAGCGACATCGCCTACCTCGCGCGCGGCGTCGAGGCCACCCTGCGCCAGCACGAGTTCATCGTTGTCAGCATCAACGACGTCAACTCGCTCCACGGCACCTTCGGCGCCAACTCGCCCGTCACCGGCCACTGGCGCGACTTTTTCCTCACGGAAGCCATTCCCTACATCGACGCCCATTACCGCACGCTCGCGACCGCCGA
>MWDT01000717.1 GCA_002070825.1 Verrucomicrobia bacterium ADurb.Bin122 | reverse complement strand
GCCGCCACTCCGGCCTCCGCCGCGCCCGAAAAGCCCGCGCGGATGATCGTCCTCACGGACATCGAGGCCGATCCCGACGACACGCAGAGCCTCGTGCGGCTGTTTCTCTACGCCAACGAAATCGACCTCAAAGGCCTCGTCGCCACGACCTCGGTCCACCGGAAAAGCAACCCCGCACCTGAGTCGATCCACGCACTGGTCCGCGCCTACGCACGCGTGCAGCCCAACCTGCTCCGCCACGACCCGCGCTACCCGGACGCCGCATTTCTCGACGGGCTGATCACCACCGGCTCGCCGGAGTACGGCATGGCCGGCGTCGGGCCGGGCAAAGATTCCGCCGGCTCCGCCCGGATCATCGAGGCACTCGGCAACGACGACCCGCGCCCGTTGTGGATCTCCGTCTGGGGCGGTGCCAACACGCTCGCCCAGGCGCTGCACACGCTGCGCGCCACCAAAACGCCCGAGGAGCTCGCCCGCCTCATCGCCAAGCTGCGCGTGTACACCATCTCCGATCAGGACGACAGCGGCCAGTGGCTGCGGAAAGAGTTCCCTGATCTGTTCTACATCGTCAGCCCCGGCGGCTACGGCGCGGGCACATGGACCGGCATCCACACCGTCGTCCCCGGCATGGACAACGCCACCGTGAGCAACCCCTGGCTCGCGACCAATATCCAGCAGGGGCACGGCCCGCTCGGCGCGGCCTATCCCGATGTCGCCTACGGCATGGAGGGCGACACGCCCGCCTGGCTCGCGCTGATCCCCAACGGCCTTAACGCCCCCGAGCATCCCGACTGGGGCGGCTGGGGCGGACGCTACCAGCGCGCCATCCCCGCACTCGCCTCGACTGATCCGCAGGGCTTCACCGGCGGTGTGCCCGTCGAGCAGGAGACGCGCCCGATCTGGACCAACGCCATCGACACCTACACGCCGCCCGTGCGCGGCGAGTACGGGCGCAACCTCATCGCCGGCGAAAAAACCTTCAGCGATTTCAAGACGACGCTCTGGCGCTGGCGCGACGATTTCCAAAACGACTTTGCCGCGCGCATGGACTGGACGACCAAAACTTACCAAGAGGCCAACCACCCGCCGGTCCCCGCCCTCACCCACGCCGAGGCCATCACCGTGCGCTCCGGCGCAGGCTTCTCCCTCAGCGCCCGCGGCTCCACCGATCCCGACGGCGACAGTCTGACCTACTACTGGTTTCAATATCCGGAAGCCGGCTCCTACAAAGGCGCCGTCCCGCTGCGCTGTGCCGA
>MWDT01000716.1 GCA_002070825.1 Verrucomicrobia bacterium ADurb.Bin122 | reverse complement strand
GTCCAAGCAGCTCCAGGCAGGCACTCTTGATTTGCCCGTTGTCGGCCGCCGTCGAAAACTCGAAGGACACCGATTTCGCGGTGATGTCGAACTCGTCGAACAGATCGACGAGCTCACTGCCGTCGGCGTCGAGGATCTTGCCCTTGAGCGCACCCATGCGCAGATGCTCCAGGGTGATCGCGTGCTTGTTGCGCATGGTCTCCAGATGGCGGGCCATGACACCGCCGATGGCTTCCATTTCGGTTTCGGAACCGAAGGCGCGCAGTCCTTGCACTTCCTCGGGCAGCACCACGTCGTCGTGGGGGATGTGCGGGATCACGAAGGAGCGCAGGTTGCGCTTGCCACGTTCACCCACCGTGCCGGGCGAACCGGGCGCCCGGGTGGGCAGCAGGTTCAGACGACCGGCGTACTCCTCGACGATGATCTGCCGGGTGCGCACCGGCTTGGCCGGGAACAGGTTGAGTTGCTCCAGCCGCCCATAGCGGTTGGGCAGGAGGTTGATGGCGGCCGTCAGGCTGGCCATCGAAAAGCCGGGGTTTTCAAAAGGGTTCTGCATTTGGGATCTCCAGAAATGACGAAACCCGACAGCGGCGGGTTTTGGGGGGAGTGAAACGGAGCGTTGGAAGTGGGTCAGGCGCTATCGCGGGCCAGGACTCCACGTTCTGCGAGTTGCTTGATGGCAGCCACTTTGTGCGCAGTGCTGATGCCGGTCGGCCAGACCAATGCGCCGCGCGCGACGATGGCGTGGCGGGCGATCAGGATCGCGTCCTCACGGTCGATTAGCGTCGCGTCGACGTCATTGCCGAGCACGCCAACGGCTGTTTCCGTGCCGTCCGAGGCGCTCGGGTCGAGGGCCTTGAGCTTGGCGGTAGCCGTTTCGCGGCCCACCACGGTGCCCAGCGACAGGTTCTGCGCGGCCGCGACGGTGTCCTGGTCACGCGAGTAGAGATTCGGCGCTTCGTACTTCAACAGGTCGCCGAGATTCTTGGGTTGAGAGACAGTGGGCATGGCTTACTCCTTGGCGGTGAGTTTCTTGACGGCAGCGACCACCGGACTGTTTTCCGGGCGCTGAATGGTTCCTGCCTCGGCGGTGATGCGCGAGGCGATTTCGGGTTGGTCGGCACGGGCGTCGAGCAAGGCGCGGCGCACCTGCGCTTCCGAGAAGCCTGCCGCGAGGAATTCCGCCGTGCGTTGGGATTGGCCCGCGATCAGGCACATCTCTGCAATGGCCTGAGCTTGGCCGCGCCCGCTGGCGAAGGACTGCG
>MWDT01000715.1 GCA_002070825.1 Verrucomicrobia bacterium ADurb.Bin122 | reverse complement strand
GCGAGCCGCTCGGTCCAGCGCTTGGGGTCGAGCCCCATGCTTTTCAGGACGAGTTGCGAATCGGGCACGGCGGCGAGCAGGTCGCGCCAGAGCCGGAGCGTGTGGTCGCTGACTTTTGAGAGGGTGTTGAACGAGCCGAACGCGATGCGGCCCTCGCTGAGGCAGGGCGTCGGCGCTGGGGCGGGGGCGTCGGTCGGCGGCGAGAAACACCAGGCAGTGGGCGCAAAGCGGAGAAGTTTTTCGGTGTGGAGCTGGTCGGCGGCGCCGACGGGATCGGCGAGGGCGTCGGTCAGCCGGTAGTCCATCGCGGAGAGGCCGGTGGTGTTGGGGTAGCCGAGGTAGGCGATCTGCACGGGCGCGAGCCGCCGGGCCAGCATCTCCATCCGGTTGAAACCCGTGTGGCCGGTGAGATCGATGAGGATGTCGGGCGCGTCTTCGGCGATGGCTTTGAGAACGCGTTCGCGGTCGAGCCCGACGAAGTTGCGCCAGACCTGCGCGTGTTTACGCAGGCGCTCGCTCATCGCATCTTCGGTGAAGTGGTCGTGGTAGAGGATCGCCGTGAAGCGCGTGCGGTCGAGGTGTGCGAGCAGCGGCTCCAGAAAAAACGCCACCGAGTGGGTGCGCAGGTCGGGCGAGAGAAATGCGACGCGCAGGGGAGTGCCGGCGGGCTTGGGCTGGCGCGGCTGCGGGCGCAGGCGCTCGGCGGGGATGTTGGCCTCGACGGCGCGGCCGTACGCGAGGTGTTCGGCGAAAAGCGCCTCCGGGCTGAGGTCGTCGCAGTAGTTGAGCAACAGGAGCCGGAAGCTGCGCGCTTCGTGGTGTGCTGGATGGCGGGCGAGGTGGGCGTCGAAATCGGCGATGGCCTCGGTGAGGCGGTGCTGGATGTGGAGCGCCTGGGCGCGGGAAAAGAGGGCGCGCGGGTGGTTCGGCTGGAGCGCGAGCACGCGGTTGTGGCAGGCGACGGCCTCCTCGCCCTGCCCGGTGACTTGCAGTGCACAGCCGAGCGAGTGCCAGCCGTCGGCGAAGTCGGGTTTGAGGGCGACGCAGCGGCGGAAGCACTCGATGGCCTCGGCTTGTTTGCCGGCGAACATGATCGTGCCGCCGAGGTGGCCCCAGGCTTCGTGCGATTTTGGGTCGAGGCGGACGGATTCGCGCAGCGCCTTCTCGGCTTCGGGGCGGCGTTGGAGCGCGACGTAGGCGAGGCCGAGGCACATCAGCGTGGCGGGCGCGCGCGGCTGGAGGCGCAGGGCGGTTTCGAGGAGTTGGGC
>MWDT01000714.1 GCA_002070825.1 Verrucomicrobia bacterium ADurb.Bin122 | reverse complement strand
GGCAGATCGCTGACCTTGACCATCGGGTGGGCCTCGATGAACGAAATGAGCGCGTTAATCGACTCTGCGAAAGTCTGGCCCGGCACACGGAATTTCCGCTTCACCGCGCAGACGTACGACACGCCCTTCGAGCCTTTTTTGAAGATCGTAAACCCTTCGCGGCGGAGACGTCCGCGCAAGGCGTTGGCCGTATCCAGAGGGAAACGCTGCTGGCGCTCCCACGTTCCCTCGATGGCCCGGCGGATCTCGCTCTGAGCCATGGCCTCGACGGCGCGGCCATGAAAGCGCGCGCTTTCAGCGGTGCGCACCACCTTATCGCGGGCATGCGTGAGCAAGTGGACGCGTGCGTCTTCGAGAGAATCAAACGTCAGCTCAGACGCCGCGACCGGAGCTGCGGCTTCGGCTGCGCCCGCCCCAGCAGGCACCTCTGCGGGCACTGCGGCAGCCACGGGGCGATCCAGTTTCCACGTGTAGCGCGTCACCTTTTTCATCTTCTCGAGCCACTGGTTGACGACCTCAGGGTCGCGCACCGACTCGATGCGACCACGGAAGACCTCGAAGGGCATCCGATTGATGCGCGCGGCGAAATGCTGCTGCACGATTTGGTTGTACCGGTGATAATTCGGCGGCCCCAGCAACTCGCCGGTGATACCACAACGATTGATGACCTGGTAATTGCCCTTCGGCGCCTCGACCTCCACCTCAGCGGTGTCGAAGAATTGGCCCAAATGCTCACGCATCACATGGGTGATGGCGGCATCCTCGGTTTCGAACGGCAGACCATCGGGCACGGAAATGAACAGCGGAGCCGGCTTCACGCCAGGCGTCTGCCCCTCGACCGGTGCGGACGCCTTGGGCGCCGCCTTGCGCTGGACGACGACGACGAAGCGATCAGGTTTTCCGATCACCGTACGTGCGATTTCGAACAGCTCGATCGTGCGGCACGACGAACGCACCGTCTTGGCCAACGTGGCAAAACTGGTGTCCTCAGGATAAAACGTGACAGTGAAATACGGGCTCTCGTACGGGCCGCGATCCTGCGGGGCCGCGCCCTGCCCATAACGGGCGCCACGCGGCTCGCCGCGCTCACCGCCCTCGCTACGTGGACCACTGCGGAAGTCGCGACGCGGGCCGCCACGAAACTCGCGGCGATCGCCACCCTCGCGGGGAGCGGGACCGGTGCCACGCGCCGGAGCACCGGCATCCGACGCCTCCCCCACCGGGCCCTGCGGCTTGCGGAAGCTGCGGCGGTCCCGACGATCCGGGGCCCCC
>MWDT01000713.1 GCA_002070825.1 Verrucomicrobia bacterium ADurb.Bin122 | reverse complement strand
CAGCGCGTGGATCCTCGCCGGGCTGGCCCCGCAACGCGGCGCGCGTACGCACCTCGGCGACATCGTGGTCGCCGCGATGACGGAGCTGCCAACGAGCAAGCAAGGTCTGGCCGACCAGCTCAGCGCGGTGCGCGGGGCGGGCCTGCGTTGCACACGATTCGATCTGGCGACTGGCCGGCGCACGCGCTTCGTCCCCCGCCCGGCCACCGGCACCGATTGCCGGCACGGGTTTGCCTCCTTCGTGCGGTTCTTCCCGGAGGGCCGCGTACTCATGGCGCAGCTTGAAGAGGCGCTCTGGGACGAACTCTACGGCGTGGGCCGTGGCGCCTCGCCGATCATCTTCGACGACCAGTACATCTCCACCGGCGGCCAGCTCTACGAAATCATCGTGGGCCACGACCGGCTAATCGGCGATCTGCGGCCACTCGTGTTTAAGAAACTCGGTCTGCGCGCCGAGCTCTCGTGCCATCCGTACGACATCGGCCCGGCATTTCTGCTCAAGGAGGCGGGCGGCGTGATCGAAGCGCCCGGAGGTGGCCCACTGTGCGCGCCGCTCGATACGACGACACCGGTGGCGTGGATCGGCTACGCCAATCCCGCGCTCGCTCGAAAGATCCGCCCGGTGCTCCGCCGGTTGATCGGCGAAAAGCTCATCTGAGCAGCGCGGCTCACTCCGCGCAGGCGCACTGGCCGGCGCAACAGCCGCCACCCATTCCACCGCAGCAACCCTGCGGAGGAGGAGGCGCGGCATGTTGCGTGATGATGCCGATGCCGCCCATGATGACGCGTCGCACGGGCTCGCCCGTCTCGGGGTCGCGGGCGAGCGGCGCGTCGTTCATCGATTGCTTGAGCTCGAAGCGGCGCGGCTCTTCACCGGCTTTCTGCGGGATGGTTTCGTAAACGTAGATCGGCATGACGCGTGAAACGGTTTTGCGCGCAGGAAAGCAACCGACGCCCGGCGCGCAACCGGGAAGCGCACTAAAACGTGTCGCCCTTCCAGCCCCACATGGAGCGGGCCACGTCGATAAACTTCACGAAGACGCGTTCGCCGGGGATGCCGAGGTGCTGCTCGACCAGTCCGCACAAGGCGCGGCAGAGCGCCTTGGTCTGCCGCGGGTCGAGGCCGATGCTTTTCAATTCGAGAAAGGCGACAGGGTCGTCGCTGCCGGCGAAGAGCATCGGGGTATCGGGTTGGAGCGCGATCATCACATAATCCTCGGGTTTACCGAGCTCGGAGCTGACGAGCTCGGAGGCGTGTTTGAGGATGGCGCGC
>MWDT01000712.1 GCA_002070825.1 Verrucomicrobia bacterium ADurb.Bin122 | reverse complement strand
ACCTTGTCCCAAATCCATGCCCGCATCGGCCAAGAGATTCCGCTCTCCAAGTTGCGCTACATCTTGCGCAAGCTGATTACGCAGAACCTAATAAGCTCAACTGGGAAACGCGGGAAGGGCAGTGGCTACTATTTGGTACCAAAGACCGCCAAATAGCCTAATTCAATGGGCACTTTTATTCGTCAAAACGGCTAGGATTGCCCAGAAACTGATCTAAAAACCAATATACCAATTACTTCAATTAGCCAATTTTCCGCCAAATAACACCAGCTTATTGGCCCTCCCCGCCCTCCTTTCTCCCCGCTCCTCGCTCCCCGCTCCATGTCCCGCCGCTCCTCCCACCACCTGATCTTCGATTCCCTCCAACTCGAGGGTGGCCTCTTTGTGCCGGCCATCCTGGAGCAGGCGGCCCGGGGCGAGCTGGCAGGGCAGGGCGCTGCCGACTACCGCATCCCGCAGGGGCTCTCCCTCGCCGATGAGCAGGGCCGGGCCTTCCGCATCGCCTCCGCGCTCTGGAAGAACTTCGACGCCGTCCGCCCGCGCCGCGATGTTCCGGTCGCTCCGGCCACGCTGGGCTTCGCCCTCGATTTCTTTCGCGATGCCCTCGGCTTCGCCGACATCGCCCGTTGCCCCGAGCCGGTCGCGCTGGCCGACCGCGCCTATCCCATCACCGCCTTCGCGGCGGGCGGACGGGTGCCGCTCATCGTCGCCCCGCACGATCTCGCGCTCGACGAGCCCGACGAGCGCTTCGTCGTCGTCGGCTCCGGTGCGCGTCGCCGCTCTGCCTACCAGCTCGCGCAGCAGTTCCTCAACGCTTCGCCCTGCACCTGGGCCATCCTCACCAACGGCCGCCAGCTCCGCCTCGTGCGCGATGCCGACACCCTCACGCGCCCGGCCTACCTCGAGGCCGACCTCGAGCTCATCCTCCGCGACCAGCGTTACGCCGACTTCGCCGCCGTCTGGCGCCTCTTTCACGCCTCCCGCGCCGGCGACTCCGCCGCCACCTGCATCTGGGACGTCTGGCGGAAGGAAGGTCAGGAGCAGGGCGAACCCGTGCGCGAAGGCCTCCGTAACGGTGTGACCGACGCCCTCCTTGCGCTCGGCACCGGCTTCCTCGCGCATCCGGAAAACGAAGTCCTCCGCCAGCGCCTGGACTCCGGCGAGCTCACCAAGGACGCCTATTTCCAGCAACTCCTCCGTCTCGTCTACCGCTTCCTCTTCGTCTTCACCGTCGAGGAGCGGCGCAACGAGAAGGGCGTGAGCCTCCTCCACGTG
>MWDT01000711.1 GCA_002070825.1 Verrucomicrobia bacterium ADurb.Bin122 | reverse complement strand
GCGGCGTTGTGCGTGACGAGCACGAGCGTGGTCTGCGTCTCCGAGCATAGCTGGAGCAGCAGGTTGATGACGGTCTCGCCGGTGTGTTCGTCGAGGTTGCCCGTCGGCTCGTCGGCGAGGATCAACTGCGGCCGGTTCATCAGGGCGCGCGCCACGGCGACGCGCTGGCGCTCGCCGCCGGAGAGCTGGCCTGGCAGGTGGTGCCGGCGCTCGGCGAGGCCGACGCGGGCGAGCAGTTCGTCGGCTCGGGCGCGGGCTTCGGCATCGGGGCGCCCGCAGATGCGGCGGGCCATGAGTACATTGGCGCGCGCATCGAGCTCGGGGATCAGGTAAAACGACTGAAACACCATGCCGAGGTACGTGGCGCGGCGGTCGGCGCCGGTATCGGGCGAGCCGGCCCAGCGGATTTCGCCGGCATCCGGTTTGTCGAGACCGGCGAGCAGGTTGAGCAGGGTGGATTTGCCCGAGCCGGACTCGCCGCAGATGCTCACGCTTTCGCCGGCGGAGACGGCGAGATCCACGCCGCGCAACACCTCGATCTGGCGGTCGCCGCTGAGGAAGGATTTGCGCACGTCGTGCGCGCTGAGGATGGCGGGATGGTCGGCCATGATTATTCGCTGCGGAGCGCCTCCACAGGTTTGAGCCGCGCGGCGCGCCAGGCGGGCAGCAGTCCGGCGAGCGTCGAGATGACGACCGAGCACAGCACGATGGCCCAGACGTCTCCGGCCGAGGTGTAGGCGGGCAGGTGGCTGAATTGGTAGAAGCGCACGAGCACCTCTTCGCTGGAGGTGAGCCGGGTGAAGACGGCGACCATGTCGTTGCGGAAATGCAGCGCGCCGAAGCCGAGGGCGAGGCCGACGACCGTGCCGGCGGCGCCGATGAGGAGGCCCTGGAAACAGAAGCAGGCGGCGACTTGGCGGGGTTTTGCCCCGAGCGCGCCGAGCAGGCCGATCTCGCGCGTCTTGCGCACCACCGAGATCAGCAGCGAGCTGGTGACGGAGAACGCGGCGACGATGATGATGAAGGTGAGCAGGAAGAAGATCATGTTCTTCTCCAGCTGGAGCACGAAGAGGAAGTCCTGGTTGATCTCGATCCACGAGCGGGCGCGGACACCGCTGCGCAGGGGAAGGGTATCGTTGATGCGCGCGGCCATCTCGTCGGCGTCGATGCCCGGCTCGGTGCGGATGTTGATGCCATGCACGCCGGCGCCGAGTCCGTAGAGATCCTGCATCAGGCGGAGCGTGCCGATGACCAGGCTGCTATCGAGCTGGTCGTG
>MWDT01000710.1 GCA_002070825.1 Verrucomicrobia bacterium ADurb.Bin122 | reverse complement strand
GCGCCATGTGCCGCTGACCGCGCAGCGCATGACGGGCATCGTCTCCCGCGGCGGCTCGATCATGGCGAAGTGGTGTCTGGCGCACCATCGCGAGAACTTCCTCTACACGCACTGGGACGAGATCTGCGAAATCATGGCGGCGTACGACGTCGCCTTCTCCATTGGCGACGGGCTGCGCCCCGGCTCGATCGCCGACGCCAACGACGACGCGCAGTTCGGCGAGTTGCTCACTCAGGGCGAGCTCACGCAGCGCGCGTGGAAACACGACGTGCAGGTGATGAACGAGGGCCCCGGCCATGTGCCGATGCACCTGATCGAGGACAACATGAAGAAGCAGCTGGAGTGGTGCGCGGAGGCGCCGTTCTACACGCTCGGGCCGCTCACCACCGACATCGCGCCCGGCTACGACCACATCACCAGCGCCATCGGCGCGACGATGATCGGCTGGCACGGCTGCGCCATGCTCTGCTACGTGACGCCGAAGGAGCACCTCGGCCTGCCGGACAAGGAGGACGTGCGCGCCGGCGTGATCGCCTACAAGATCGCCGCGCACGCGGCCGACCTCGCGAAGGGCCACCCCGCGGCGCAGTACCGCGACAACGCCCTCTCGAAGGCGCGTTTCGAATTTCGCTGGGAGGATCAGTTCAACCTCTCGCTCGACCCCGAGAAGGCGCGCAGCTTCCACGACTCCACGCTGCCGCAGGAGAGCGCGAAGACCTCGCACTTCTGCTCGATGTGCGGCCCTCAGTTTTGCTCGATGAAAATCACCGAGGACGTGCGCCGCTACGCCGCGGAGCAGGGCATCGCGGAGGTGCAGGCGCTCGACGACGCACTCGGCGCCAAGGCAGACGAGTTTCGCGCCGCCGGTGGCGAGCTTTACCTCGAAGGAAAGGCTGCCCGATGAACATCTCCGTAAACGACGAGCCGCGCACGCTACCCGAGGCGGCGACGCTTGAAACGCTGATCGCGGAGCTCGGCCTGGCTGGGCGCGGCGGGCTGGCTGTGGCGGTCAACGACTCCGTGGTGCCGCGCGCGCGCTGGGGCGAGCAGACGCTCGCCGAGGGCGACCGCGTGCTGGTGATTCGGGCCACCCAGGGCGGATGAAGACGGTCGTCATTTCCCCCGAGGGCGAGGAGCCGCGCGAACATGTGGTGCTGGCGGCACTGTGCGAGGCGGGCCTGCCGCGTTACCACGTGCGCAAACCGGGCTGGTCGCGCGAGGCGCTCGCGGGCTGGCTGGCGCGCGTGCCAGAGCACTGTCGCCCGCGCCTGGTGCTC
>MWDT01000709.1 GCA_002070825.1 Verrucomicrobia bacterium ADurb.Bin122 | reverse complement strand
CTCGCGCTGGTTTTCCACGATTACGCGCCGCGCTCGGAGCCCGAGCGCCTGCCGGGGTATCTGGATCTTGGCCACTGGGCGGCCCACCAGAGCGTGCCGCACACGCACTCCTCCAACCTTCTCAACGCGCTCGCGGTTGCCGTGCGCGAGGCGACGCCCGAGCGCATGCAGCGCATCCAGGAACACGCGAAGTGGCTGCGCGCCGAGTTGCGTGCCCTCGGCTTTTCACTCGTCGCGCCGGAGTCGGTCGCTTGCCCCGGCATTGTTTCGATCAGCCCGGAGCAGGGCATCTCGGCGGCCGAGATCGGCGACGAACTCGAAATGCGTGGCTTCTGGTTGAGTTATCGCAGTAGCTACCTGTTGCAGCGCAACTGGATTCAGATTGCGCTCCTCGGCGATCCCGCGCGGGCCAGCACCGAGAAGTTGCTGCGGGTGCTCCGCATCGTCTGCGGCCGGCGCGAACCGCGGCGGCTCCAGCCCGCACAAGCGGCCTCGCATTCCGCCTAAGTGGCGTGATTGGAAGGCGCCCGGCGCAAATAAATTTGCTCCGGGCGTGGGGCACTGTTTCGTTGCCGGACTTCATGAAATACTGGTCCCAATTTTACATCCCCACGCTCAAGGAAAGCCCGGCCGACGCCGAGATCGCTTCCCATAAATTGCTCATGCGCGCCGGCCTCGTGCGCAAGCTGGGCGGTGGCCTCTACACGTACATGCCGTTTGGCCTGCGTGCGATCCACAAGATCACCGAGGCGTGTCGCCAGGAGATGGATGCCGCCGGCGCCATCGAGTTGTGGATGCCGCACGTCCATCCGGTGGAGACGTGGGAGCAGGGCCCGCGCTGGGCTGCCGCACGCGAGATCATGTACCGCGTCGACCATGCCGGCGCCGGCAAGGGACGCTCCAAGGAGCCCGAGTTTGTGCTCGGCCCGACTCACGAAGAGGTCATCACCCCGCTCGTGAAGACGGAGATTACCAGCTACCGCGACCTCCCGAAGAATTTCTACCAGATCGCGACCAAGTTCCGTAACGAGATCCGCCCGCGCTACGGCCTGATGCGCGCCCGCGAGTTCATCATGATGGATTCGTACTCGTTCGACACCACCGACGACAACGCGGTGAAGAGCTACCTCGTGATGAAGGCGGCCTACGAGAAATTCTTTAAACGCATCGGCGTGCTCGCCATCCCGGTCGAGGCCGACACCGGCGTGATGGGCGGCAGCTACTCGCACGAGTTCATGGTCCCCGCCGAGGTGGGCGACGACGACATCATCTACTGCGA
>MWDT01000708.1 GCA_002070825.1 Verrucomicrobia bacterium ADurb.Bin122 | reverse complement strand
GCGAGCGCGGTGTAGAGCATGTGTTCGTGCAACAATTCCGTGGAGACGCCGTAAAACTCCAGCGGGTTTTCCGCGAGCCGCTTGCTCGTGATCAGGCCGACGATCCGGTGCACTTCGCTCAGGCCGACGCGGTTGACGGCTTCGTCGATCGAGCCGATCCGCGCCGTGCCGTGAAATACGCTGTTGCTGATGTGCATGAGCCGCGCGGTCAGCGGGCCGTCGCGCTTGATCAAATCCGCCACCTGGCCGAGGTCCACGTTGATGTCTTCGATCAGCTGGCTGAGGCGCGCGAGGACCTTGGGCGCGGGCGGCAGGGTGCGCGCGATTTCGAGCAGTTTCTCTCGGGAAAACGATGCAGTGGCTTCAGCCATGTGGGGGCGCGGAAAGCGTCCGCCCTCTTTCGAGCCGGATCAAGCCCGGACCTTTTCAGGTGCCGTAGAGGCGGTCTCCGAAATCGCCAAGGCCTGGCAGGATGTACTTGCGCGCATCGAGGGCCCGATCGACCGCCGCCACGTAGACGTGCGTGTCGGGATGCGTTTTCCGGACGGCCTCGACGCCCTCGGGCGAGGCCACGATGCAGATCAGGCGCGGGGCGATGGCGCCGGCTTGGATCACGAGGTCGATGGCCTGGCTGGCCGAGCCGCCGGTCGCCAGCATCGGGTCGACGATGAGCGTGCGTGCGCCGGCCATGGGCGGCAGTTTGTGGTAATAACTCCGCGCGCGGGCGGTCTCGTGGTCGCGCTCCAGCCCGATGTAGCCCACGCTCACATCGGGAAACAGATCGACAAACGGCTGCACCATGCCGAGCCCCGCGCGCAGGATCGGCACGACCACCAGCGGCTGCGCGAGCACGCGGCCGGTCGTGGCCTCCATCGGTGTCTCGATGGGCTTTTCGAGAGTGGGCAGGTCGCGCGTCGCCTCGATGGCGAGCAGCAGGCTGAGCTGGTGTGCGAGCGCACGAAACGTCACCGGCTTGGTCGTCCGGTCGCGCAGGTGCGCGAGGAAATGCCCGGCGAGCGGATGGTCGAGGATGTGGAGCGGCATGGGCGTGGTGGGGTCAGGGCGTGAAGACGATGCGGTGCTGCGCCGGCCCAGGCAAAAGCGGCGTGGGCTCCCCGCGCAGCCATGCCTCGTGCCCGGCCTGGTAGAAGGGCGAGAGCGGGTGCCCGCTCTGCCCGGCGGGCGTCTGCAGGATACCTTCGCTCTCCGCACCCGGCGATACCACGAGGCGCTCACTCGCGCCGAATCCGGGCTGGGCCACGCGCGGCATGTGCCGGTCGCC
>MWDT01000707.1 GCA_002070825.1 Verrucomicrobia bacterium ADurb.Bin122 | reverse complement strand
GGACCGGTGGCGAAGGGAGTCCGATCACTCCATCCAAGCTTCCTTGCTCAGATGCCTCCTCATTCGGCCCACTCCGCTCAAAACTTTAGCGACACTCAAAAAAAGTGCAGGAGCCTTGGGTAAGATTTTGATCAGAAACACCTGCCGAGCAGCTCCGCTCAACAACGTGCCGGGATCGCCGTCACACCAGAGGACCGAGCCAGCGACGAAACGCGCGCACCCGGCCCGGGTCGCCCAGCACGAGTAAACGATCGCCGGCCTGAAGCGGCTCATGGGGAGCCGGCGTAGGCAGCTGTTTGCCGTCACGCTCGAGCCCGACGACCAAAATTCCCGCCGAGCGGCTCGCCGGCAGATCCGCCAAGGTTCGCCCGGTACCGATTGAGGCAGGCACAGAGACAATCTCGATGCACGCCGACCCAAAATCGTCGCCCGAAGGCGTCCCCACCTGCATCAGCTCCTCGCGGGCCGACTCAATGGAGGTGGGTTCGCCCAAGAGCAAAAGCCGGTCGCCCGAGTAGAGCCGTTCCTGCGGCGAAGGAGCGATGAGCGTGTGCCCATGCCGGTCGATCTCGGCAATCGAGCAACCCAGCCGAGTTCGCAGTTGTAGCTCGGCGAGGCTCTTTCCGGCGCAAGCGGCGCCAGGCGGGATCATGCACTCCTGCACATTGACGGGCCACTGGCGCTTATCCTTCAGGAGGCGCTGCGTGTTGAGCGACTGCCCGGCCAGTTCCCCCGCCATGGCCGACTTCAAACTATGCTGCCAATCGCTGTGCAGATAAACCAGCCGACGATAGAAAAACACCAGCACAGCGATGAGCACGACAGCGATGATCGCCCATGACCAATTCGGCAGCGAAGCCAACGGCAAAAGTGCCGAGAGCCAGTAAACCAGCGCGAGCATCGCAACGGCCTGCACCCCCATCTCCAGAAAGCGACGACGAGGCCCATGCGGCACCGTCTCCGCAAGGATCAGCGCAACCGCGCCGACGTTGCGCCAGATCGCAAGGATCGGCGCGAGCGCCACCAGACATAGCAGCACCCAAAAGCCGAGCTCGAGCCAGTAGGCGTCAACCCGCGCAGCAAACGACCAAGTCTTCACCTCCGCCAGGATACGCTCCGAAAACGCGATCAGCCCCGTGACAAACAGGACCTCAACCGCAATGTGCGTCAGGCGCACCTTGCTCAGCTGAAACCAAGGCGACCCATGGCTGCGCGCAGCAGCCTGGGTCAACCAGTCGTGATACCCCAGCTGGAGCCGCTCCACCCAGCGCGGCTCGATCACA
>MWDT01000706.1 GCA_002070825.1 Verrucomicrobia bacterium ADurb.Bin122 | reverse complement strand
CACACGGTGACGGCGCTCTACGAGGTGGTGCCCGTGGGCGAGGGCGACGCGGCGACGTTGAGCGGGCCGGGCGTGGAGCCGCTGAAATACCAGCGGCCGTCGGGCGTCGCGCAGACGGTGGCTGCGGACTCGGAGCTGTTGAGCGTAAAGGTGCGCTACAAGGAGCCGGCCGGGCAGGAGAGTCGCCGCTTGGAATTTCCGCTGCTCGATCGCGGCGCGACGTGGGCGCTGGCGAGCGAGGACTTCAAGTTTGCGGCGTCGGTGGCGGCGTTTGGCATGGTGTTGCGCGAGTCGCCGCATCGCGGCACGGCGACGCTGGCCGAGGTGCGCCGCTGGGCGGCGGACGGGATGGCGGCCGATGTGGGCGGCTACCGGCAGGAGTTTCTCGGGCTGGTGGACCGCGCGGCGACGGTGGTGCGTTGACCAAGAAAAAGCCCGCCTTGGAAAGAGGCGGGCTGCTGAGCGCGCGAGGAGGTTGGCCCGTGGGCGTTATTCCTTCTTGGCGCAGTCCTTTTTCGCTTCGTCCTTCTTACAGTCGTCTTTTTGGCAGTCCTTCTTGTGGGCTTTTTCCTGGTCGCACTTCTTGTCGTGGTCTTTGCAGCAGCAACAGCAGGAGTCCTTGTCCTTGCTGCAATCCTTGCCCTCTTTCTTACCCTCGCCTGCGTAGGCAAAAGCAGTGGCGAACAGTGCGATCAGAACGAGTGTGAGCTTTGATTTCATGGTTAATCGATGGGGTTGAGATGCACCGTGCATGACGGTGGTGTGGGGATGAAGATACACGTTTTTTTGCGAAAAGCATGTGGTCGGGCGAGTGGAGCCAGGCTGCGTCAGGGGCTGGTTGACGGGCTGTCTCGCTTCATGCGGGCGCATGGATGGGTGTTGCATGGCGTGGGGCAGATCGTTCCAGTCGGTGCCGCCAATTTTCCAAAACAGGGATGCTGCGCGCCTGCAGAAAGGTTCTGCGACCATTGGTGGGCGAGCTGCGTCAGACTGTGTTTCCCAAGCCTGCCCACACTTTTCATCGTATGACGACATCCACCCCCTCGACGCTCTCCTCAACGAAACCTCCGCGCAAGCGGAAGGCCAAGCTCTGGCTGTTGCTGGCCAGCGTGGTGCTCGTGGTGGGGCTGATCGCCGGGGCGTTGCTCTCGAAGAAAGGCAAGGAGCAGCCGCAGCTCGTGAACACGGAGAAGGCGGTGGTGCGCACGATCACGCAGATCGTCACGGCCACGGGCAAGGCCCAGCCGGAGAAAGAGGTGAAGATTTCGCCCGAAGTGGCCGGCGA
>MWDT01000705.1 GCA_002070825.1 Verrucomicrobia bacterium ADurb.Bin122 | reverse complement strand
CACCCCCGCGAGCTTCACCAGCAGCGCCCCGGCCCGATCGCGTTGAGCGCCCTTTGCGTTGGCTCGGATGTAGTTGAGGCGCCCGTGATCCTCGACCGTGACGCCGCGCGATTCAAAGGTGCGCAGCTCGGGCTCGAAGTCCTCGGCACCGTCATGCGCCGCCACCTGGTCGCGCTCGTCGGCGATGAGCACCAGCAGATTTCCCGCCTCGCGGTGGATCCACGGATTCGCGGACCGGCGCAGCTCGTTGAGGATGCCGTGGTCCGCGTCGGTCGCGGTGCGCTCGTCCAGCTCGCGCTGGAGCTTGCGGACCACGGCGACCTGTGCGGCCAGCTCGCAAAAATCGGGGTGGTCGGCGAGGGCCTGGCAGAGCGTCGAGCTGTCGGCCATCGCCTCCATCGCCTCCAGGATCGCGCCCAGAGCCTCCGGGACGTGACACGGCGCGACGTAGATCGTCCGGGAAAGCATGTTGGCCTCGAAGGCGATGCCTCCGCACTTGATGGACAGCTCTTGGCTCATGATCATTCTCCCCTGTTCCGCAGTGCGCGTTCGTGCGCCCGCTCTGTGATGTCCTCGCGGACGGATTTTGGCAGGCTGTTGAGGATGTCTTCGGCCCACTCTTCCGCTGGCTCGAACGTCTCGAAATGCTCGGGTTCCTCCGGCTCCTCGCGAGTGCCACGGATGCGCGGGCAGTAGTCGGCTGCGCGCCAGTCGATGAGCAGTTCGAGGCACTCGGCGACGGCTTCCGCGAAGGTCTTCGTGGCGAACTCCGGCGACTTGAGCGCTTCGGCGAGATCGTCGGCGAACTGGTGGAGGGCTGGCTTGGGTTGGTCTGGCATAGATCCCCTTTCGGTCTCCAAACGATACGGCAAGGCGCGACGGAATGCAAGAGTTTTTTTCCGTCGGATGAAAGATTTATTTCCGTCGTTCCGCTTGACATCCGACGGATTGCGCCTTACCTTGATGGAAGGCAATCAAGCCAAGGAGGTAGCATGAAGCCATGGACGAAGACGGCGCGCGAGAAGTACGCCGCACACACCGACAAGGCGGGGCTCGCGAAGCTCTGCGGGGTATCGCGGCAATCGCTGTCGGGGTACGCGCACTCGGAGCCGGGGTCGGCGAAAGCGGTGCGAACGCCCGTCAAGGTCGCCGTGATCCTCTCCGCGCAGCTCGGCATCCCGGCGCGCCAGTTCGGGCAGGGGGAGAAATGAGCGACTTGAATCCATTCGGAAGCCAGGAAATCGAAACCACTGGTGGCGCTGTTGCGGCTGCTGGCGAGGCCCGCGA
>MWDT01000704.1 GCA_002070825.1 Verrucomicrobia bacterium ADurb.Bin122 | reverse complement strand
ACGATCAAGGACGCCAGCGCACTCGCCGGCATCTTTGCCGACCACGCGATCCGCCTCACCGGCAACGGCACGACCGGCGCCAACAAGGACGGTTTCCACCTGCGCAACGTCAACGTAACCCGCGATCTCGCGATCACGAAATTCGGCGATTTCCGCCGCGTGGTCGCCGGTGAGCCCTGCCCGAAGTCGGGCCATCCGCTCAAGAGCCGCCGCGGCATCGAGGTCGGCCATATTTTCAAACTCGGCACCAAGTACTCCGACAAGTACGGCGCCGTTTATACCGACGACCAGAAGCAGACGCACCCGATGATCATGGGCTGCTACGGCATCGGCATCAGCCGCACCATGCAGGCCATCATCGAGCAGAGCCACGATGCCGACGGCATCATCTGGCCGTGGTCAGTGGCGCCGTTCCAGGTGCTCGTCTGCCTGCTCGATCCGCAGGACGCCGCCGCCTCGGATGTCGCAAAACAACTCGCGACCGCCGCCGAAAAGGCCGGCGCGGACGTGTTGGTGGACGACCGCGCGGAGCGCCCCGGCGTGAAGTTCAAGGACGCCGACCTGATCGGCATTCCGCTGCGCCTGACCGTGGGCGGAAAAGGTCTCAAGGAAGGCGTCATCGAGCTGAAGTGGCGCCACCAAAAAGAGGTCGTCAAAGTGCCGCTGGCGGAAGCGCCGGCGCGCATCGCGGCCGCTGTCGCCGAAGCCGCTGCGAAATAATGGCCGATCACCCTGCGAACTCGAGCGTCGCGCGTTGGCGCGTGGTCGTCCACGACGACCCCGTCAACCTGATGCCGTATGTGGCGCTCGCGTTGCGCCGGGTGCTGGGTTGCGACGAGACTGAGGCGCGCCGGCATGTGCGCGCGGTGTGCGAGCAGGGTTGTGCTCCGGTCGGCGTCGAGTGTCGGGAAAACGCGGAAGCCCAGGTGCTCGCGCTCCAGCGCTGGCATCTGACGGCCTCGATGGAGCCCGATGAAACGGCTTAGCGTGAAATTGAATCTGACGGCGGCGGCTCCGTTGCTCGACATCGTCAAGGCGGCCGCCGACGGGTTGTGCGATCGGCCGGCGGTGCCGCTTTGCCCGGATGTGATTGAGGAGGATTTGCGCGAGATTCTCTTGGAGGAGTTGCTCCACGGACAGCGGTCGGACCTCGCGCGTTTTCTCTCCTTGTTTGACCACGATTTTTTCTCGGATGGCACGGTCGTTTTTCACGAGAGCAATGCGGAGCCGATCCTGCGCGCGTGTGCGGCGGTCCGGCTGCATTTGTGGAGTCGCTATCTGAAGGAGCT
>MWDT01000703.1 GCA_002070825.1 Verrucomicrobia bacterium ADurb.Bin122 | reverse complement strand
CGCGCCGCGCAGAAGAAGGAGATCGTCGTCGCCGCCACCGAGGGCAGCGAAACCGTCGAGCACAATCCGACCGTTTTCCTCGGCTACTCCGAGCTGAACGCCCAGGCGCAGTTGCTCGAAGTCGTACGCACCGAAAAGGACACGTTCCTCGTTTTCGACCGCACTCCGTTCTACGCAGAGATGGGCGGCCAGGCGGGCGACACGGGCACGGCGACCATCGACGGCCACGCGTTCCAGATCGTCGATACGATCAAGGACAAGTCGGGCCGCGTGCTCCACAAGCTCGCCGCCGATTCGAAACAGGTCCCGGCCAACGGCAGCACGGCCAAGCTGGCGGTCGATGTCGTGCGCCGGCGCGCGATCGCGCGTCACCACACCGCCGAGCATTTGATCCACTGGGCGCTGCGCAAGACGCTCGGCTCGCACGTCCGCCAGGCGGGCACGCACAAGACCGCCGAGCGCATGCGTTTCGACTTTGCCCATTTCGAGGCGTTGACGCCCGCGCAGCTCCGCGAGGTCGAGCAGCTCGTCAACGAGCGCATCCTCGACAACGCCAAGGTCGCGTGCTTCGAGACCGACTTTGACCAGAAGCCCGAGGGCACGCTGGCATTCTTCGGCGAGAAGTACGGCAAGGTGGTCCGCGT
This sequence comes from Verrucomicrobia bacterium ADurb.Bin122, assembly GCA_002070825.1. Taxonomy (GTDB): domain Bacteria; phylum Verrucomicrobiota; class Verrucomicrobiia; order Opitutales; family Opitutaceae; genus MWDT01. Next base: position 648 of record MWDT01000703.1, on the reverse strand, counting down.
GGTCGATGTCGGCGGGTACAGCCGCGAACTCTGCGGCGGCACGCACGTCTCGACGACGGGCGAGATCGGCCTGATCAAGATCGTCTCCGAGTCGGCCATCGCGGCCGGCACGCGGCGTCTGGAGATCGTGGCCGGGCAGGCTGCCTTGGACTTCATCGCCGAGCGCGAAGCGGTGCTGGCGAACGTGGGTTCGCAGCTCTCCGCCGGCCCGCTCGATGTGGCCAAGAAGCTCGACGCGGTGCTCGCCCAAAAGGCGGATCTCGAGAAGAAGCTGAAGGCGTTTGAGCAAAAGGCGGCGGCGGGCCTCTCGGAGGAACTCGCGGCCAAGGCCACGCTCAAGGGCGACCTCAAGTTTGTGTCGGCGGTCGTCTCCGTCGATGCGCCCGATGCGTTGCGCACGCTCGGCACGCAAGTCCTGCAAAAGCTGGGCGAGGGCGTGGTGGTGCTCGGCGCGGCGCTGGGCGAGAAGGCGACGGTCGTGGCGTTCTGTTCGCCGGCGGCGATCAAGGCCGGCCATCAGGCGGGCAAGATCGTCAACGAGCTCAGCCAGAAGCTGGGCGGCAAGGGCGGCGGCAAGCCGGACTTCGCGATGGGCGGCGGCAAGGAGCCAGCCAAACTCGCCGAAGTGATCCAGGGCTGAGCCCCGGA
>MWDT01000702.1 GCA_002070825.1 Verrucomicrobia bacterium ADurb.Bin122 | reverse complement strand
GATAACCCGCTCGACTCGCTCTTTAGCGCGATCCACGAGACAGGGCACGGGCTTTACGAGCAAGGGCTGCCGGCGGAGCACGCCGGGACGGCGCTCGGCATCGCGGCGGGCATGGGCGTGCACGAATCGCAGAGTCGCCTGTGGGAAAACCAGGTGGCGCGCAGCCGGGCGTTTTGGAGGTTTTTCGAGCCGAAGTGGCGGGCGGCGTTTTCCGAGCAGACGGCGGCGCTGTCGAGCGAGGCGCTGTATCGGGAGATCAACGCCGTGCGGCCGACGCTGATCCGCGTGGATTCCGACGAGGTGACGTATAATCTGCACATCCTGCTGCGTTTCGACCTGGAGCGGCGGCTGTTTTCCGGCGAGCTGGCGGTGGCGGACTTGCCGGCGGCGTGGAGCGAGCTCTCGCAGTCGCTGCTCGGGCGCGCGCCGAGCTGCCACCGCGAAGGCGTGTTGCAGGACGTGCACTGGAGCGGGGGCGCGTTTGGCTATTTCCCGAGCTACACACTGGGCAACATGATGGCGGCGCAGCTCTGGTACCGTGCGCAGGCGGCGTTGCCGGGGCTGGAATCCGATTTCGAGTCGGGCAACTTCGCCCGCTTGCTCGGCTGGCTGCGAAAGGAAGTGCACGGGCGTGGGCGGCGGTACACGTTGCCACAGCTCGTCGAACGCGTGACTGGCGCGCCGCTGTCGCCGGCACCGCTCCTGCGCTACCTGAGCGAACGCTATCTGCCGCTGGCGAGCTGAACGCGCGGAGGTTGACCCAGGCGCAGGCGGAATCTGTCATCGTGCCACCATGGGATTGATCGACACACACGCACATCTGGAGAGCTTTGCCCTGAAGGGCGAACTGGCCGGCGTCCTGGCGCGTGCCGAGGCGGCGGGTGTGGAAAAGATCGTGACGGTGGGCACCGGGCCCGACGATTGGGTGTTGTATCGCGAGATCGCGGCGGCGCATCCGGCGCTGGTGCGTTTCGCAGTGGGCTTGCATCCGTGCTCGGTCGGCGAGGACTGGGCGGGGGCTTTTGCGCAGATGGAGGATTTTTGGAATCTCGCGCATGCGCACAGGCCGGTGGCGATGGGTGAGGTGGGGCTGGACCGGTTTCACCTACCGAAGGACGAGGCGGAGGCTGCGCGGATCTTTGGCTGGCAGCAGGCGGCGTTTGCCGAGCAGCTGGCGCTGGCGCGTCGGCTCGGTTGCCCGGTGGTGGTGCACGCGCGCGGGGCGTTTCGCGAGACGGTCGAGCTGATCGATGCCAGCGGCGTGGACTGGACGCGCGTGGTGTACCATTGTTT
>MWDT01000701.1 GCA_002070825.1 Verrucomicrobia bacterium ADurb.Bin122 | reverse complement strand
TCCTTCGGGCGATGCGCACCTCGCGAGGCCTGTCGCAGGCCGAGTTGGGCCGGCTGATCGGCGTGAGCCAACGCCGCATCGCAGCCATTGAGGCATCCCCCGGACGCGCGAGTTTCGACCAGTTGTCCAAAATCATCGCGCTACTCGGTGGGCAAGTCTCAGTGGGTGGCCTGGAGGACGGCACCGCGCAGACAGCCGTCAAGCAGAAGACCCTGAGGAAGTCCTCAAAGTCGGAGAAAGCGGATTGGTAACATGGCCGGCTCATCAGACCTCTCGATTTGGATGAACGGCCTGCGCGTCGGGACGTGGTCCGTGGCGCGTGGCGTGCATGTGCTCGAGTACGATCCAGCCTGGGTCGATTCGCCGGCGGGCCGGCCGCTCTCCCTGTCGCTTCCATTCACCCTTGGAAATGAGCCGATCCGCGGGGCGAGGGTCGCGCACTATTTCGACAATCTGTTGCCCGACACCGAGTCGATCCGCAATCGGCTGCGCTCGCGGTTCAGCACCGAGTCCCCCCAGGCTTTCGATCTGCTCAGGGCGATCGGGCGCGACTGTGTCGGGGCGGTTCAACTGATGCCGGGCGACGAAAAGCCGAGTGGTTTCGACCGCATCGAAGGCGAAGTGCTCAGCGAGAGCGCAGTCGAGGCTGCGATCGCGGCGAGCCTCTCTCCGGCCCGTGTCCTGGGACAGGACGAGGCGTCCGACTTTCGAATCTCCATCGCAGGCGCACAGGAAAAGACCGCGCTTCTCTACCACAAGGGGCGCTGGCGCCGGCCGCTCGGCGCGACGCCTACCACGCACATCCTGAAATTGCCGCTCGGGTTGATCGGCGCCCTTCAGGTGGACATGAAAGGTTCTGTCGAGAATGAGTTTCTCTGCTCCCGTCTGATGCAGCACATGGGGCTGCCGACTGCACGCTGCGAGATCCTTGAGTTTGGCAGTCAGAAAGTGCTGTCGGTTGAGCGCTTTGACCGTCGCCTTCAGAAAGAAGGTTGGATCGCAAGGCTCCCGCAGGAGGATTTTTGCCAGGCACTGGGGCTACCCTCTTCAAAAAAATACGAGGCCGACGGTGGGCCAGGCATGCGGGAGATTCTTCGCGTGCTGGATTCAAGTTTAACGGCCGCCGACGACAAACGAGCCTTCCTGAAAGCGCAGATCGTCTTCTGGCTATTGGCCGCCACGGACGGTCACGCGAAAAACTTTTCCCTCTTCCTCGAACGTGGCGGGCGGCATCGCCTGACTCCGTTTTACGACGTGATCTCGGCCTGGCCCGTGATCGGTCGGGGCGCGCGTGC